>JAZLAP010000087.1:0-3343 GCA_045613265.1 Eubacteriales bacterium
GCATCAGCTGTGATGAATGGATTGCCGAAACCGGTGCGCGTGTTGATGTTGTCAAGTATCTTGATCTTTGCAACACCAAGATCAGCTTGATTGGTTGCCATGATGCACCTGCGTTGTGCGGCTCACGCAAGGTGACTTGTATTACGGAATATCCGAATCTGGCAAAAGCTTACTTCGAAAGCAAAGGCATTGCGCATGAAATATACAGAATTTCAGGTTCCAGTGAGGCTTTTGTGCCGGACTGCTTCGATTTTTGCGTCGATTGCGTGGAAACCGAGGGGACGCTCGTTGCGAACGGGCTTCGCGAAGTAGATGTATTGCTGAAATCCAAGATGGCATGGATCAAGGCGGAGAATGACGGTGCGGTTACAGACGGGCGGATTCTTGCGCTTGTCGAGCAAGTGGCGGTATGAAGCTGTGTGAGCTGAACGAACAGATCGAAGCACACGATGTCATCAGCTTTGACATATACGACACTCTGATCATGCGTAAGGTGTTTCATCCTTATGATATATTCCGGATCGTTGGCGATGAGTACGCTTCACACATATCCTTTGATTTTTTTGCAGAGCGAAGACGCGCAGAGGTTGAATTACGGACATATACCGATCCCGACGTGTATGAGATCTATGCGAAAATGAAGGATAATACGCGGGCTTCCGAGGAAACCGTTCAAATGCTGTTGCGTGCAGAGATTGTGCTGGAAGAGAAGATGACGCTTCCTCGGCGGTGTGTAATCAATATTTTCAACGAAGCAAAGAAAAAGAAGCCCGTATATTTGATTTCGGATATGCATTTGCCTTACGGAACGATAGAAGGCGTGTTGCGCCGTTTTTGTATAACGGGATACCGCGAGTTGTTTCTCTCAAACGTTCATAAGACCTGTAAGAAAAACGCGCTATATCGGGTGTATTTGGATCATATTTCAGCAGGTAGATGCTTGCATATCGGAGATAATTACAAAACCGATGTTGTCAGACCGAGAGATTTTGGTATGGACAGCTACTATATTCCGAGTGCTTGTGATTACTTTAAAAGCAAGAATCCCGACTGTATCGAGCCGATCTCTATGGAAGAGCGCATGAAGTTAAACGAGCGCGTGATCCGAGAATATCAGAATCCTTTTATATAAAACGGTGGAAGGCCTTGCCTTATTCAGATCGGATCTCCTGCAGTGAACATTGTTTTGCTGCAGGAGATTTTTAGCAGTAGGAAGCCTCTTTGACCTTCTCCAAAGCATCTGTATACGAGGGAAAACTGTCGAAAGCATGGATATTGTGCAAATTAAATAAAAACTTTTAACTTTTTTCAAAAAAACTATTTATTTTAGCAAAACAATATGGTATAATATAGTTGCCGAGGGGGAGCGCCTCCCCTGAAAGCGGCGCGCTCTCTCGGAAATCCAGAAAAGGCGGTATCCTCTTATGAAAATTACCATCACAGGCAGACAGATGAATGTTCGCGACAGCTTGAAGGATTTGACCTACGACAAGCTTTCGCGCTTTGACAAGTTCTTCGACGACGAAACCGAAGCCTTCGTATGCTATAGCTGGCGTCGCGGCATGCAGATGGTCGAGATCACGATCTCTGCGGTGGGAACAACGTTCCGCAGCGAGGAGGGCGACGAAACCTTCCAGAATGCCATCGACCGTGCGGTCGACACGCTTGAGCGCCAGATCCGTAAAAATAAAACGCGTCTTGAAAAGAGAATGCGCAACGGTGCGTTCCGTTCGCTTCCGCCGATCGACGAGGATATTCCCGAGGAGACCGAGTTCCGTATTCGCGAGAAATCCTTCCCGATCAAGCCGATGTCGGTCGAGGAAGCCATTCTGCAAATGAATCTTTCGGATCATCAATTCTTTGTCTATGCCGATGCCGAAACGATGAATACCTGCGTCGTCTATAAGCGTAAGGACGGCGACTACGGATTGATCTCCCCCGAGCACGAATAACCACATAATGGGGTCTTCGCGTTCAGACAGACTTCGACCATCGGATCCGAGAAACGCAGACTACGCTATAAGCATAAACACAGCACCCACGGCAAGCTTGCCGTGGGTGCTGTGTTTATATGAATGCCATGCTTTACATAATCAATTCCGAGCGAGAGGATACGGGGATCACTTCTTTTTTACGAGTCTCGACAAGCAAACGTGCATCATCGTCGATACCGAGGACGGTGACACGGCGGCGCTTTCCGTTTTGCACCAGCATTGCACGCTTCTGCTTGAGAATCGAGCGTTGCTTATAGTTTTCAATAAAGCTGCGGTCATAGGAAAGATTCTCATATGTCGGGAAGAATTCGTGCAAGAAGCACTCGGAAATGCGTCCGACGGTACCGCATTCGATGCCGTCAAATACCTCGGTTACAATATCCGAGAGGCGTTGCGGAAAATCGGTTGGAGACAGATACGCCGTGACCTCGAGGATGAGATAGTGAAGGTAACCGTCCGGCTTCAGGGAGCAAACGGCATCGACCGATGCGACCTTTTTTCCTTTCGGATCGCATACCTCGTTTACCCAACGCACGGCGTATTTTTTGCCCGATACCGTTTCCATGGCAACGGCGAGCGAAAGGGTAGCCAGCGCCGTGATCAGTATGGCGTTTCGCGCGTGTATAGCAGGTCTCAGCAAAAGCGAGAGACGAAGCGCGCGTCCCTTCTTCGTTTTGGAAAAGGAAGGGACACCGGGCACGAAGGCGGGCAGTCGGTAATCGGCGGCAAAAGCACGCCCCTCGGCGCCGCCCGAAGCCGCAAGCATGCGGACCGGATCGCTGACCGATGGAAAATTTTCCTCGACATGGAGCGAAACGCGTCTGCCCTTCGGTGTCAAGAAAACGATCTGACTCTCCTGTTCGGTATGCATCGAGTCTCCTCCTACGGTTGTTCAGTGCAAAAAATCAGAAACGGTCAATACGCCTTTGCCCAGTAAACGAGTGACTTCGCGGGCTTGCCACAGCATACGCAGGTGTCCGAAACAGATTCATTTTCAAGCGGGATGCAGCGCGAGCCAACACCGGTCTTTTCTTTGACCTCGTCCTCGCAGGCCTCGTCACCGCACCACATGGCGCGGATAAAGCCGTCGCCTGCCTTTAATGCCTCGGTGATATCGTCCAGCGTTTTGCAGGTGTAGGTACGGCGGCTGCGGTTTTGAACCGCCTTCTCATACATACCGTCGCGGACGGCTACAAGCTTTGCCTTTACGGTATCAACAATGCCGTCGAGCGAAACCGATTCCTTTTCGTAGTTGTGGCGCATGACGGTGACACAACGGTTTTCAGCAAGGTCGCGCGGACCGACCTCGATGCGCACGGGAACACCCTTCATTTCGTATTCCGAGAACT
>JAZLAP010000088.1:0-7741 GCA_045613265.1 Eubacteriales bacterium
GGAAGCGACTCGCCTGTAACCGTGGATTCGTCAATGCTTGCACACCCCTCGATGACGCTACCATCGGTCGGAATGCTCTCGCCGGGACGGACGATAACCGTGTCTCCGATTTGAAGCTCGGTCACGGGAATGCGCGTCTCCTGCCCGTCACGGAATACGGTTGCGGTTTTCGGCGTGAGATCAAGCAGAGCATCGACGGCGTTTTTTGTTTTTCGCTTGGCGCGGGCTTCCCAATATTTGCCCACCGATACGAGTGTGAGGATCATGCCTGCCGATTCGAAATAAAGCTGCATCATACATGCGTGTACGACGTCAAAATTCTGCGTTGCCAAAGCCCGCCCGATCACGTACAGCGATGCTGCCGAAAAGGCAAATGCTGCAGTACAGCCGACCGCTACCAGAGAGTCCATGGTAGGGGCGCGGCAGAACAATGCTTTGTAACCGCGCAAGAAGAAGTGGCGGTTTAAAAGCAGAATGGGAAGTACAAGAAAAAGCTGAGTCAGTGCGAGACTCATGGCATTCTCAGCGCCTGAAAGAAATGTCGGGAGCGGCGCGCCGAGCATATGCCCCATCGACAGATAAAAGAGCGGAAGCAGAAAAAGAAAAGACAGCATGAGGCGCTTTCGCATGTCCCTCGCTTCCTTTTCTCCGGCTTCGTCGGTCTTCGGAGACAGCAACACGGAGTCACCCTCAAGGGCGACTCCGTATCCTGCTTTCGTGACGGCGTTGATAATATCGCGCGGTGTAGCTTTTTCTTCATCGTAGGTGACCGTCATGCGGTTGTCGAGCAAGAAAACCGTACATGCGGTTACCGCAGAAATGCCTTCTACGGCGCGGCGGACGTGCGCCGCGCATGCCGCGCAGGTCATTCCCGTTACCGAAAAGCTTTGTTTCATAAAACATATGGCCTTTCCGTAGATAACTTTTTGACAATATGCAAACTTTAGTTTACATTATTTCTTTCTACCGGAGTAAGGGGGCATCTCACCGAAGTCCCAGTTCTTGCCGAAGAAATCGCATCCCGCATTCTCGTAGATGCTTTCCATGCGGCTCTGCGCTTCGTCGGTGATACGGGGATCGTCATAGCTTGTGAAGAGATAGCAATTTTCGACTCTTGTGAACAGCTCCTCGTAGCAAAGCGGCGCGCCAGCCTTTGTGACGATCTTGGATTCATAGAAGGGCAGGCAGAAGTCGTAAGCACCGGTGCTCTCGTCATAGTATACCTCAAAGCCGTCGTTTGCCAAGTGCTTTGTGATCTCGCCGCTTTCGTCTTGCGTGTAGTAGTACCAGCCCGGATCGCGGCCGATAAAGAGGTTATATGCCGTTCTTTTCTCGGTAAGATCTGCCGCAGGATAGCCGACGACGTACAATTCCTCGGTCTTGGATCTGTGGCAGGGCGTGATTCCCGAATAGGAAATATAGGTCGTGTTCGGCTCACGCATGTTTTCCTCAATAAGGAGCATATTGCTGTAATCGTGCCAGTGCGACGAGCCCTGATCGTGATAGAAGACCGTAAAGCCGCGCTCGTAGCGTCCTGCGTTGGATTTCAAAACCACAAGGTTGTCGTGGATCGCGTTGAGATACGTTTCGGTCTTTTCGGATGCGTTACCGCCGAGCGTGTAGATCGCACCGCCGTCTGCCATACCCGTCATGAAGTCTTCGATATAGTTGTAGGCGATATTGGCGTTCTTCACGTTGACGAAGCCCTTGGAATCGGCGGCATAATTGTTCCATTGCGAAGACCAAGACCAGCCAACCGAGATACCCGAATAGCAGGATTCAAGGATATGGTTGTGGGTAAGCTCCAGATTCAGCACCGAGGCGATCAGAATGCCGGGGTTTGAGGTATAGATCGTTCCCGTGTTGCGGATGTAGTTGTTCGTGACGGTAATATCGCGGTTGTAGATGAGGGCATCGTAGGTCGAGGTGTTTTCTCCGAAGCGGATCGCCGCACCGCCGATGTTTTCCATCGTGCAATCCTTGATGGTGATGTTCGATACCGCACCGCGGAAATTGATCGCGTCATCGCCGACGTTTGAAATGGTACAGCCTTCCACCGTAATGTTGCTGACATTTTTGCCGTAAATTGCGCCAAAGGGAAGGAAGCCGAACTGCTTGCCGGTTGCGGGATCCTTGATCTTAATGTAGCCGCCCTGCCCCGTTACGTAGCCGAAGGTGGTGATGATGTTGACGGTGACACCGTGCAGATACATGTTGGCAAAGCTTATGTTCTTTGCGTTCTGAAGATGGAAGAGACGCTCGGTCTGCGGATAAGAGACGGTCACCTTCTCGATACGGTCGTTCGGATTGCAGTAAATAATACCGTTGTTGTGATCGTAGTAGAATTCGCCGCGGCTTATGTAACGGCGGTTGTTCGCCATCCAGTAGGGGCAGGTTCTCAGGTCACCGTAGTAACCGGATTTGAAAACCGACCATTCGCTTGCACGAATGACAACGCCGACGAGCGGAGCCCCCGACGATTCGCTGATGAGGTGACTCGTTTCGTTAAACAGAATCTTTTCTACGTGGAGTGCATGTACCTGCCATTCGGTCTTGATCCAAAGCTCAAGATCTCCGACGACGTTGCAGTTTTCATCCACCTCAACACCTTCGACCGCTTCGTATTCAACAAAAAGTGTGCGTGCATCGGGGTCAACGTTGAATCCGGCTGCCGACTTGCAGGTATCGTAATACATTCTGTACTGCTCACGCTCGCTCGAGGCGAGAGAAAGCGCCTCACCGTTCACATACAGATCGCGGAAGAGAGGAAAGCTTCCGTCTTCCTTTCTTGCCGTTTCGGGAAGCTGATACATATAGTAATCCTTGCCGTCAACCTTTTGAAAGTAGCTGCCGGGGATGTCGACGTTCGACGTGACCTCGGTCTCCTCAGGTAGTGCCGCATCTCCCTCAAAACGGATCGAGTAGCCTCTCGTGGTGATGGCATCACCGTCGATCAGAATCTCTTCGCTGAGCACGTGCTGTCCTGCGGTAAGGCAGATCACAATGTCCTTCGCTGTTTTTTCATTGATGAGCTTGACGGCTTCGGTATAGGCTTCCTTGACGGTACCGAAGGGTGCGCCCTCGGAGCCGTTGCCGCCCGTGGCGTTCGGGGTAACGTAGAGTGTCATACTATCCTCCTGTTCGCTTCCGTTCTGATCGGAATGGCTTTCGGTTGCTTCGCTGTTGCTCTCGGATTCGCTGCTGCCTTCTCCGCCTCCCGTACAAGCGGCAAGCGTGGGGAAGAGCAACGCCATGAGCAACCATAACGCGACACACCTCTGCATCGTCGTTCTTCTGCTTGTGCGAGTGCTTTTGCGCTTTTTTTCGTCGTTCACTGTGCAAGCTCCTTTGTGTTTATTCGTTGTATACATTATAACATGTACTCTCTTACCTTGCAATACCTCAAAATCGCCAAAAAGAGTAAAATACTATACTGATATTTTTTGATAGAGTTTTGCGCAAAAAGCAGAGCCGCAAGTGGCGCAGCCCTGCTTTCTGTTACAACGAAGCTTGGAGCAATCCGCTCTTCAGCGGGTGCTCAATCGCCCGAATAGGGCGGATGCTCGCCGAAATCCCAGTTCTTTCCTACGTGGTCGCAGCCTGCCGATTCAAAGATACGCTCGATGGCCGCATAGGCTTCATCGGTGATGTTGGGATCGTCGTAACCCGTATAGAGATAGATCTCACGGAATCGGTTGTTGTTCGGGCGCGAATGCTTTATGCTTCCGTCCTGCTTGTAAAGAACGACCTCGTTGTAGGGATTGCCGATATCGTAGGAGCCGTTTTCGGGATTATATACCGAGTAATGCCCATAAAGAGTGTAGTTTGTCTTGATATTGCCGTTTTCGTCCTTAGTATAATAAGGTTGGTTTGACGTTTTTCCTGTTGCAACGTGAGCACCGGGCATTTCCTCGCTCATGTCGTCTGCGGGGTAGCCGACGACGTAGAGCTTTTCGGTCAGGTTCTGATAGCCGTCGTCGTTCGTCTGGTAGGAAACGTAGGAGAAGTAGGGTGCACGCATATCCTCCTCGGTCAGGATCATATTGTCGTAATCATGCCAGTGCGAGGCGCCCGAGTCGTGGTAGAATACCGTCCATGCTCTGCCGCCTGCCGCAACGTTTGAACGCAGGATGACGAGATTGTTGTTCATGGAGTTCAGGTATTCCTCCGTCTTTGCCGAGGCGTTACCGCCGAGTACGTAAATCGCGCCGCCGTCCGCCATGCCCGTCATGAAGTCTTCAATGTAGTTGTAGGCAACATTGGCGTTCTTTACGTTGACGAAGCTTTCCGCATCGGCATTCGCATTGTCCGCCTGTGAGCTCCACGACCAACCGATTGAAATGCCCGAATAGCAGGATTCGAGGATGTGGTTGTGCGAAAGCTCCAGATTCAGCACCGAGGCGATCAGAATACCGGGGTTTGAGGTAAAGGTCATACCCGTATTGCGAATGTAGTTGTTCGTGATGTTGATGTCGCGGTTATATTTCTTGTCGCTGTATTCCGAGGTGTTTTCACCGAAGCGAATGGCACTGCCACCCGTATTTTCGATGACGCAGCCCGTGATCGTGACTTCGGAAACACCGCCACGGAAGTTGATGGCGTCGTCTCCGACGTTCGATATGTTACAGTTTTCGATCAGAATATTTTTGACGTTTTTGCCGTAGATTGCACCGTAGGGAAGGAAGCCGAACTGCTTGCCGGTTTCGGGATCCTTGATCTTAATATAGCCGCCCTGACCGGTCACGTAACCGAAGGTGGTGACGATGTTGACGGTCACGCCGTGCATATACATATTGGAGAAGCTGATATTCTCGGCATCCTTCAGGTGGAAGAGCCGCTCGGTCTGCGGATAGGAGATCGTCACGTTTTCCATGCTCTCGGTAGGCTGACAGTAGATCACGCCGTTTGCATGATCATAGTAGAATTCGCCCGCGGAGAGATAACGAATGTTGTTCGCCATCCAGTAGGGACGGTTCTTCAGCGAGGAGTAGTAGCCCTCCTTAAAGGTGCTCCACTCGCTTTCACGGATGACGACGGGCACGAGATAACCGCCGTTGTCGGTGTCCTCAAGCGGACATTTATCGTCAAAAAGAACCTTTTCCACATGTACGGCGTGTACCTGCCATTCGGTTTTCACCCAAAGCTCAAGGTCACCGATGACATTGTAGTCCTCGTCAACCTCGACACCTGCAACGGCGGCACGGGTAACGTAGAGCTTGTGATCGCTGTCGCTGAAGCCGTTTGCCACCGCCGATTTACAGGTGTCGAACAGCATCACGTAACGGTCACGCTCGGTAGCGGCAAGCGTCAGTGCCTCACCGTCCACGTAAAGGTCACGGAACAGAGGAAATTCACCGTTTTCATCCTTTGCGCTTTCGGGGAGCTGATACATATAGTAGTCTTCACCGTCAACCTTTGTGAAGTAGCTGCCGGGAATGTCCACGTTTGACGTGACGGTGGTGTCCTCGGGGAGTGCGGTCGCGCCGCTAAAGTGGATCGAGTAGGATTCTGCGGTGATTTTGGAGCCGTCGATCACGATCTCCTCGTCGAGAATATGCACACCGCTCGTCAGCTTGATCGTGATGTCCATTGCCGTCCCTGCGTTAATGAGTGCGACGGCAGCGTCGTATGCCTCCTTGACCGTGCCGAGAGGCGATGCCTCAGAGCCGTCACCGCCGGTCGCGTTCGGTGTAACGTAAAGGATCGCGGTGGGACGGCCGGCGTTCTGCAGATCCTTCAGCGCCGCGTAATCGGTCAGCGTGAATGCGCGGTAGCGCGGAATAGGACTGAACACAACGCTGTCCTTTGCTTCGGGATCGTGAACGCTGTCATAGCCCAGTACATGATAGAAGAACAGGTCGACCGCCTTCTCCATGCCCGATGCCGGTACTGCGGAAACGTAAATGTTGCCGTCGTCGTCAAGCTCGATAAGGAAGGGAGCCGTGTTCGAGGCATCCAGACGCTCGCCGAGGAAGACGTGCTTACGGTATGCCTTCAGAGAGGTGTAATATTCGTAGCCCGTCAGAAAGCTGAGTCGGTTTGAAACCTTCCGTGTCAGCTCCGTGCCTGCGCCACGATCGATCACATCATAGCTTTCACCGTTAACAACGGTGTCGTCGATCTTCAGAATGTCGATCGGATATGTATGCTGGTAGAGGTAATCCTTCGGGAACCAGAGAGAACCGCTTTCGGAAACGCAGTTATTGAGAATAAACTCGGCGGCACGCTCGTAAGCGGCGGCGGTTTCCGCATAGATCAGGAATTTTCCATCCTTTGCGGCAAGGTAAAAATCCTCGGTGCGGAAGCTCTTGCCTTCAATGGCGGGAGCGACGGCATCGCGCTCGGCTTCACCGAAAATGATTTCCTTATCCTGTCCGTCCTTTTTGTCGTGCTGCATAACGAGACGGATGCCTGTCATGCCGTCAAGGTCGCGCACAAAGTCCTCCATGACCGTCGTTGCATCCATGTCGAAGCGGATCGGGAAAACGACCTTGTAGCTTCCGAGATCGCTGTTTTTGATCTCGACGGCATCGGGGGAACCGACAAAGCCGTGATTATCGTTTGTACAGGAAACAAGGGTGGGGAGCATAAGCAAGAGGCAGCATATAGCAAAGAACAGTTTTTTCATGTCGTGTCTCCTTTTATGTAATATTCATTTTACTCTGCCCGCGAGATTTGCATCTACGTCGGACGGGAAGCCGTAGGGGAGAAGCTCCTCGGGGGTTTTCAGCGGACGCTCGCCCGCATTCGTATAGATCTTCGAAAAGACGTCGAGTCCGAGTGACTGCCATTCGTCGAAGGTCTCGTAGCGCGGTCCGTAGCGCAGATTGCGCAGCGGTGCATCGTTTTTCGTATAGATGAAGTTGCAGTCGGAAACCAGCCACTTCTCCTTGAAGTCAAAGTTGTAGTCGCCGAAGTATACGGTGTCGTTATCGGTGTAGAACAGATTTTTCATGTAGTTACCGAAATTGACCTCAACGCCCGCGCCGAAGCCGACTACCGCATCGCCGTTTCCGAAGATGTTGTAGCGGATCACGTTTTCTCTGCCGTAGTGCGTGAAGATACCGCTGGTGTCACAATCATAGCAGATATTCTTTTCCACGACTACGTGGCTCGAGCCTTCGTCAAGATAGATGCCCCAGCCGCCGTAGTTGGCACGGCGGACCTCGTGAACGTAGTTGCCGCGCACCTCGGTGCCGCCCTGCGGACCGAGCAGATAGATGCCGCCCATGTCGCTCATGTCGCCGTCGCCGCAACGGTAGATGTGGTTGTATTCGATGATGTTGTTATCGGTGGGAGAGGGAAGCATGCCCCAGATCCAGCCGACCGAAATGCCCGAATATTTCATATCGTGGATCTCGTTGTGTGCGATGCGGTTGGATGCGCCGTGCGCAATCCAGATACCGATCGCGGCGTAGTCGATCTGCGTGCAGTGGTGGATGTGGTTGTTTTCGATGCGATTGTGTCCCGTCGGGCGCACGGCGGCGTCGGCGACCGTGACGGCGGCGTTGATGACGTTCTCCTTCGAGGTCATGCGGATGCCGCCCGCACCGCAGCCTGTAAATTCGCAGTCGGTCACGGTGTTGTAGGAGCAGCCAACATCAAATTCAATGCCGTAGTTGCCCATGTTGCGGATCGTACAGCCTTCAAAGTCAATGTGCGATGCGTTGCGCAGCTTGATGGCACCGTCGCAGTTTGCAGCCGCCTGT
This sequence comes from Eubacteriales bacterium, assembly GCA_045613265.1. Taxonomy (GTDB): domain Bacteria; phylum Bacillota; class Clostridia; order Oscillospirales; family CAG-272; genus UBA1740. The sequence continues at coordinate 7,710 of JAZLAP010000088.1, forward strand.
CCCGCAGAGGCGTAGGGCTTGCCGACGATGCC
>JAZLAP010000089.1:0-2197 GCA_045613265.1 Eubacteriales bacterium
CACCGCCTCGGGTAGCATGGACATTATCGCGGCAAAGCACCGCTATCGGATCACGCGCTCGGTCTCGACGGGAAAGGACGGATCTCCACAGGAAAATTGCTCGGTCATAGATCTTGAGACGGGGCTTCCCGCCTTCGCACACACCGTTCCGGGCGATGCAATCCTGGGCATTCCGGACAACGTGTTTTCCAGCACCGCCTTCGTCTCACAGATCGCCGATGCCAAGGTCGGCGGTGCTCCGATCGCCGAAGCGATCGAGAATCTCATTTTTTCGGGAGATGAAAAGGTCAACACCGCACGCGCGATCGAGCAGATCTCGGAAGCAAAATCCTCTCTTCTTCACACAGGCGGACGAAGCGGCGTTCTCTTCCTCTTAGGTCGGAAGAAAGAAGAATTGGATCGGAGACTCGCCATTGCGGAACGGGAACACAGAGAACTTTTGGAAAAGGAAGCCGAGCTTGCACGCTACACCGCAAGGCGTGACGATTTCCGCAAGCAGGTGGAAAAGCTGAAAAAGCTCGAGATCGACTACAAAAATGCCAGTACCATCCGCGCCTTCGACTATTTGCATGAGCTTGAGCAGAAGGCCGAGGCTTTGCAGAACAGGATAGCGTCGCTGGATGCCGAAAACCGCCACGGCGACTATCTGCCAAAGGAAGAAGACCGCGAAAGGCTTGCACACCTGATTGAAAGCATCACAGAGCGCAAGGCCGAAGCGACCGAGACCGAGGATGCCGCCATGCTTGCGGCATCGCGCACGGTAGTGACCGACGAGGATGCGCTCCTGATCTCGCGCATCAAGACGGCAGGCGGTGAAGCCGACGTGCGCATGAAGGCACACGTCACGGCACAGAAGAAAAAGCTTTTTCTTTCGCTTTTGATCGTTTTTCCCTCTCTGGCAGCAGTGCTTTTTGCGGTTGCATCGCTCATACTGAACATTCCCTTTCTGCCGCCGAACAACATCGGGTGGTTCTTTATCGCTCTTTGCAGTGTCCTGACGGGCGGCGGAGCTGCGATGATCCCGCTCTTCATCCTGTCACAGCGCAAACTGCGTTCGGTCATTGGGGAATACGGCACCGAAACCATGAACGACTTTCATCAGAAGCTCTTGTATCTTCAAAAGGAAGAGGAGCGCATCGTCACGATGACCGCTGAGGCGACCGAGGCCAAAAAAACGGCTGAGCGAGCCAAGGAAAAATATAAGGAAATCCTCGCAGAGGCGGCGCGTGTTCTCGCACGGAGCGGCGACGCAGTAACCGCCGACGATACGCTGCACGCTCTCACCGCACGTGCCGACGATACCATTGCTTATCTTACGGAGCGCGAGGATCTCATAAAGGAAAAGGCAAAGATCGACGTCAAGATCCGTGAACTGCGCATGAAGCTCGGCGATACGAACGAGGTGCAGATCCGCGCCACCGTTTCACCGAATGAGCGCGAGCATCTGGCAACGATCGACCATCCGACGCTCTTACGGGCAATTGAGGACAACACCCACAAGGCAAACCAGTCAAACGATCACGCACGAGAGACCGAGCGACAGATCCTCGTCCGTCGTGCCAAGGTTGAAGACCCGCTTCTCCTTGCTGCCGACATTGACGCAACGCAGGAAAAGATCGAGCAATATATCCAGCAGCACGGCGCATATGCACTCGCAGAAAACGCGCTCCGTCATGCGGGTGAGCGCTTGCGCACCGAGATCACGCCGCGTCTTGCAGGCTATGCGGCAGGCTTTATGGAAATTGCCACACACGGTAAATACAAGGCGATATCGGTCAGCAAGAACATCGAGCTTGCCTTCACACAGGGTGAAAACGAGCATTCCGCCGAATATATGAGTGCGGGAACGCAGGACATTGCCTATCTTTCGCTCCGTATGGCGCTCATCGACCTTCTTTGCGACGAAATGCCGCCGCTCTTTTTTGACGAAAGCTTCGCCCATCAGGATGATGTGCGCGCCGACGGTCTGATCGCCGCTGTTCGCGCCCTTACGGATGAAGGCAAACAGATCTTCCTCTTTACCTGCCACACGCGCGAATCACAGATGGCAAAATCCCATTTTGAACATTACAAACACATTCGTTTCGGTATTGACACCGAGGAATGATAAGAAAAGAAAGGACAACTACCATGGCAAAACGTATTCTTGTTATCGGCAGTGCGGGCATCGACCTCATTCTGAACCTGCATCGCATTC
>JAZLAP010000090.1:0-4390 GCA_045613265.1 Eubacteriales bacterium
GCCGAGAGGTGCCTTGCAGTTTCGGTCGGACAGAAATTTTCGTAGACGAAGAAAATTTACGAAGGAATATAGGATATTCCGAGCAAATTTCTCTGATGTATACGGTGATTTCTGCCGACCTAAACCTTACGAGTTCGACTCTCTTCGGCTATACAAAGAAGGATAAAAAACGGGAAGGAAAATATATGAAAACCGTTATTCTCGATGCCGATACGCTCGGATGTGATATGGATCTCACCGTCTTCCGTCGGTTTGGCGAGGTTATCGTTTATCCGACCGTTGCGGATGACAAAATTGCCGAGGCGATTGCCGATTGCGATATCGTCGTTGTCAACAAAAAAAGGATCTGCCGCGAAACGGCAGGGAATCCCCGACGTCTTCGTCTTATCGCCGTCACTGCGACAGGCTATGACAACATCGATCTTGCATATTGCCGCGAAAAGTCGATCGCTGTGACGAACGTCAGAGGATACTCTACCGATTGTGTGGCACAGATCACCGTGACGATGGCACTTTCCCTGATCGCCAATCTTTCTGCTTATACCGAATACGTAAACAGCGGTGCATATACGGCAAGCGGCATACAGAACCATCTTTCGCCGCCGTATCATGAGATCGCAGGAAAAACATGGGGTATCTTCGGACTCGGCAATATCGGAAAACGGGTTGCCGCCGTGGCGAAGGCACTCGGATGCCGTGTGATCGCAACCAAGCGTACTCCCGATCCCGATTACGAATGTGTTTCGCTTGACACACTCTGCCGCGAATCGGATATTTTATCGGTGCATACACCGCTTACCGCAGAAACGCGGGGCGCGATCGGCAGGCGCGAGCTTATGCTGATGAAGCCGTCCGCGATCCTGATCAACGTTGCGCGCGGTGCCGTGCTCGACGAGAAAGCCGTCTGTGACGCTGTGCTTGACGGTCGCATTGCAGGCTTCGGTGCTGATGTATATGCAAAAGAGCCTTTTTCGGAGGACAGTCCGTATACGCTACTTTTAAATCGGCAAAATGTGATCCTGACACCGCACATGGCATGGGGAGGATATGAGACGCGCGTGCGTCTGATCGACGAGCTTTGTCTGAATATTGCGGATTTTCTTATGGGCGGCAGACGTAACCGCGTTGATTGATCCTTATGGCAACCTTGCGTTGTCAATGAAGAAATAAAAAAGCCAATTATGCAAACTAAGATTGGCATAATCGGCAAAAAGGATAGTATATGACCGAAATTGATCTTACGGTGTTTCAAAATAAAAAAACGCTTCTGATGGAGCTGCAGCTCGCGCTTGCTTCTTTGCGCGTTGGCGGAACGACGATTGCCGCCGTGATCCACGGAGAAGAAAAGGGAAAGACGGAGGCACGTCGCTTCCTGCGAAGGTATAAAAGCGAGGGGCGTGCAAAATGTATCCTTTACGGCGAGCATCTTCATCAGGAAACGGTTGCCGACCGCTATCTTTCCGAGAAGTATCCGATACTTTGCGAAAGAAAAGCCGATGGCGGCGTTACTTATATCGAGTTTAATTAAGAAGCCCTTACGGCGGGCAGACATATACAATGTAAAAAGGAGAGCAACCGCGGTTGCTCTCCTTTTTCATGCTCATGCAGCGTTTTCTTCAAGATACTTCACAACGTCGGCGACGGTCACAAACTGACGGAGATCGTCATCCTCGATCGTGATTCCGAATTTTTCCTCGCAAAGAAGGATGAGATCGGCAAGCTCAAGAGAGTTGATGCCAAGGTCGTTTGCAAGCTGAGCTTCAAGCTTCACATCGTCTGCGTTGATGCGAAGGTCGTCAACAAGCAGGGCCTTAAACTTTTCAAACATGAGTGTGTCCTCCAAACTTCATTTTAAGACGGGGTGGAGCGGCGACCGGAAGGCCGCATTTTTTCCACAAACACACATATTGTACACCATTTCGTCACATTTGTCAAGTGAATTTTTGAAAAACTGTAAAATTTACGCCTTTTTCACACTTTTTCTTGCATTTTTTATGGGATTCTGCTATAATTTAATTGTAACTTGAATTTTCTTTATGGGTGCCCCGTTTTTGCTACGGGAAGGCTCGGAAGGAAGGATACGAAATGAAAAACGAACGTGACTATACCGCTTCTTCGCATAAAAAGAATCTTTTGATCCTTGTCGCCGTCATTCTGTTTGTCATTGTTGTGCTTGCAATTTTTGTTGTGATGGCAGGAAAAAGAATGGAAGGTTTTTCGCCCGACGAGGAGCTGATCGCAGAGTATTACGAGCAGCATAAGGACTTGTTCAAAACGCCGGATTTTCAGAAAAAAGCAGAGGATGACGAGTCGTACATGCAGGATTATGATCGTCGGATCTACTATCTCGACGGCCCGATCCGCTCTGAGCTTTTGCCGGATGAGGATCTGCCGATGCCCGCCCTTTCTCCGATCGTCAATATGATTTCTATTATTATCGAAGGCGACAGCGATGCATATAATTCGCTGTTTACATTCTGGTATATCACCGAAAAGGGAATGCAAGCGCCGTTCACTGCGCAGAAGCCGTATAATATTGAAATCACCTATGTCGGCCCGTCGAACGGCGGCTGGCTCTTTAAGCTTAACTATTGCCTGAAGGATAACGACGGCACGCTTCGCAAGGATGTCCTTTCGGATATGTCGCGCACACTCAATATTACCGTTATAGAGGTCAACGGTGCATATTATATTGAGAGTATCGGTTATCATTTTGCGTCACGTTGAGCTTTTACGGAAATAGGAAATTTTGAAAAAAATCCTCGTTGCTATTTACAAACGGGTTTCAATATGTTACAATATAATCAGTAATGCAGTACAGTGCATTTACGATTCCGGTTTGTGCCGAGAAAGGAGTGTATATGACATACTTTTGGGTAGCGATCGCGCTTGTCGCACTTATCGTTGAGGCGTTGATTCCGGGGCTTGTGGCAATTTGGTTTGTGCCTGCGAGTCTGGTGGCAGCTCTGCTTGCGATCCTGAGTGTACCCGTTCCGTTGCAGATCCTTGTATTCTTCGTGCTTGCCTTCGCTTTCGTCTTTTTTTCTCACACCATCTTCTCCAAGTTTTTCAAAAAGAAGAAGGATACGCGGACCAATATCGATGCGATCATCGGCGAAAAATGCGTGGTAACCGAGCGCATTGAGAATATTGCCGGCTGTGGTCAGGTAAAAATCGGCGGCATGTTCTGGTCGGCACGCGCTCTGGATGAAGCCGCGGTTTACGAAGAAGGAACGGTGGTCACGATCCGCGCGGTGATGGGCGTGAAGCTGATCGTTTCGGCTTTGGAGCAGGCTTGATCTGTTCGTTTCGATTGTTGTTTAAAACATATTTTAAAATAAGATAGGAGAACAAATTATGTCGTCATTTTTGTTTGCTGCCGCTTCGCCTGCTGTTATTTTCTTTCTGATCGTGCTTGTTTTAGCGGTTCTCATTCTTTTGATCAAGTGCGTTCATATCGTACCGCAGGCAAATGCGTACGTCATTGAATGTCTGGGTAGATACAGTGTCACATGGGGTACGGGCATGCACCTTAAAAAGCCCTTTGTAGAGCGTATCGCCAAGCGCGTCAGCCTGATGGAGCAGGTCGCGGATTTTCCGCCGCAGGGCGTTATCACGAAGGATAACGTTCGTATGCAGATCGACTCGGTCGTGTTCTACCAGATCACCGACTGCAAGCTCTTTGCTTACGGTGTTGCCAACCCCCTTCTTGCGATCGAAAATCTGACCGCTACAACGCTTCGTAACATCATCGGTGAGCTTGATCTCGATGCAACGCTGACCTCGCGTGACGTTATCAACACTCGCATGCGTGCGATTCTTGACGAGGCGACCGATCCGTGGGGCATCAAGGTCAACCGCGTTGAGCTGAAAAACATTATTCCGCCCAAGGAAATTCAGGATGCGATGGAAAAGCAGATGAAGGCGGAGCGCGAGCGCCGTGAGTCTATTCTGCGTGCTGAGGGCGAGAAGAACAGCACGATCCTCGTTGCTGAAGGTAGAAAGCAGTCGATGATCCTTGAGGCAGAAGCGGAAAAACAGTCTGCGATCCTGCGTGCTGAGGCGATCCGCGAGTCGAAGATCCGTGAGGCAGAGGGTGAAGCCGAGGCGATCCTGCAGGTACAGAAGGCAAATGCCGAGGGTATCAAGATGCTGAACGAGGCGGCTCCCGATAAGAATGTTCTGACGCTGCGCAGCCTCGAAGCCTTTGAAAAGGTTGCCGACGGAAAGGCGACCAAGATCATCATTCCGTCCGAGATTCAAGGCATCGCCGGTCTTGCGTCGGGAATTGTAGAAACGGTTAAGGAAGAGAAGTAATTCTTTCGTGACAAAAAGCGTTGTGCCTTTGAGCGCAACGCTTTTTTGTTATAGCCGAAGAGAGCCGAACCTG
>JAZLAP010000091.1:0-11798 GCA_045613265.1 Eubacteriales bacterium
GATTGAAGAATCAATAGGCGATTTGATTCTCGGCATTGAACACGTCGGAAGCACCTCTGTCGAAGGAATGTCTGCCAAGCCTTGCATTGATATTGATGTGATTATTAAGGATTACTCGGCATTTGCTGCGGTGGTTGACGGTTTGAAAGCAATCGGATATATCCACGAGGGCGATCTTGGTATTAAGGATAGAGAGGCATTTAAGTATTCGGGCAAAGAGCATCTGCAAATGCATCACTTGTATGTATGTCCGAAATACTCGAAAGAATTGCACCGTCATATTACATTCAGAGATTTTCTCCGAAGCAATCCCGAAGTTGTAAAAAAGTACAGCTTGATAAAAGAAAAAGCCGCTGAATTATTCCCACATGATATAGACGGATACATAGAATACAAATCACCGTGCATTGAAGAACTGTATAAAGAATGCGGTTTGAAATAAACAAATTCCAATTTGTCGAGCAGTTAATAAGTAAGGGGCTGACGGAAAACAACCGTCAGCCCTAAATATTTGCGGTGCAGCAGGCAAAGAAAAAAGGCTCTGAAAATTGCTTCTCAGAGCCAAAATGGTCGAGGTGACAAGGTAACTCCGCTTCGCTCCGTGATTCCTTCGGAATGCGAACTTGCGTTTGCTTCGCAAACCAACTCAAATTTGAATACCCACTGTCAAAGCAAAAATGAGAGGCGTTGCCTCTCATTTTTGCTTTGATGGTCGAGGTGACAAGATTCGAACTTGCGACTTCTACGTCCCGAACGTAGCGCTCTACCAAGCTGAGCCACACCTCGAAATATGAAACTGTGAAAAAGAAGAGAAGCGGAGAAGAAAGAACCAAGCGCACATCTCTCCCTTTATTACCATGTTATTATAACACAGCCCGTGCGGTTTGTCAAGAGCATACGCTTAAATTTTTGTTAATCTTTTCGCGGTTGTTTTTTTGACAGAAACGTGTGGATTTATAGTGATTTATAATATTATGTAAAATATGAAGGCGGCAAAGAGAGATTTATTGACTTCTCGGGAAGGGTGTGATAAAATATAGGATGAGAACAGCGGTTTGCTCTCACGCGCTGCGGACATACTATAGCTGAAAAGAGTCAACGCGTGTGGTTTCGGCTCTTGTCGGCGATGAAAGCTGAGACGGAAAGGAAAACATGAATGGATATTTTTAACCTACTGACCTTGATTGGCGGGCTCTCGCTTTTTCTGTTTGGTATGCATGTGATGGGAAATGCGCTTGAGCGACGGGCGGGTAACGGACTGAAGCTTTTGCTCGAACGGATGACGAAGAATAAATACAAGGCGTTCCTGACAGGGCTTGCCGTGACTGCCGTGATCCAGAGTTCTTCCGCCACTACAGTCATGGTCGTTGGCTTTGTCAATTCGGGCATAATGACACTCGGACAGTCGATCGGTGTCATTATGGGGGCTAACATCGGCACAACCGTGACGGCATGGATACTGTCGCTTGGCGGCATTTCGGGTGACAACCTGTTCGTACAGCTTTTGAAGCCGACATCCTTTACACCCATACTTGCCCTCATCGGTATTGCGCTTCTTATGGCGGGAAAGAGCAGCAAAAAGCGTGATACAGGCACGATCCTTCTCGGCTTTGCCACCCTCATGTTCGGCATGGATACGATGTCGGGCGCGGTCTCGGGGCTATCGGAGGTTCCTGCGTTTCGTGACATGTTCATTATGTTCCAAAATCCCGTACTCGGTGTGTTGGTCGGCGCGGTACTGACGGCGGTCATTCAGTCAAGCTCGGCTTCTGTGGGCATTTTGCAGGCGTTGACCGTTACGGGGCAGGTCTCCTATGCCGCCGCCATTCCGATCGTAATGGGACAAAACATCGGCACCTGCGTTACGGCGCTTTTGTCCTCGTTCGGTGCAAATCGCAACGCAAAGCGCGCCGCCATCCTGCATCTTTCCTTCAATATTATCGGTTCGCTATTCTGGCTTGTCGTTTACGGTCTTCTGACGCTTGTGTGGCGTCCCGTGATCCTCGATGCTGCTGCAAGCTACCTCGGCATCGCCGTCACGCATACGGTGTTCAACCTGCTGTGCATGCTGCTTCTGTTTCCCGCATCCTCGCTCCTTGAGCGTCTGGCGATCAAGCTTGTGCCCGACAAAACGGGTGGCGAAGCCGTTACCGAGCTTGACGAGCGCCTTCTCCATACGCCGTCGCTCGCCCTCGAAAGCTGCCGCGCGCTTGTATGCGATATGTCGGAGGAGGCAAGTCGCTCGCTCACGGCTTCGCTTGCATATCTTGCAAGGCCGAGCGCGCAGAGTGCGGAGCTTATCCGCAGAGTTGAGGGGATCACCGATCATTATGAGGATATTGTCGGCACCTATCTCGTTAAGCTCAGCCGTTACCGCGTCAGCGACAGTGACGGATCGCGTGTATCCATGCTTTTGAAGGCGATCGGTGATTTCGAACGTATTGCCGATCACAGCGTCAACATTCTGGAGGCCGCCGAGGAGCTGAACGAGAAAAAGATCGAGCTTTCGCCGTCGGCAAAGAAGGAGCTGTTTACGCTATGCGATGCCGTCAGCGAGATCGTCGCTCTGTCGCATACGGCATTCACCACAAACGACACCGAGGCGGCGATGCGGATCGAGCCGCTTGAGGAGGTCATAGACGACATTAAGCTGCATCTTCGTGATCAGCATATTCTGCGTCTCAAAAACGGTGATTGTACGGTGGAAGCGGGATTCGTCTGGTCGGATCTGTTGACCAATCTTGAACGGATTGCCGACCACTGCTCCAATATCGCCGCATGCGTTCTTGATGCATCACAGGATAATATGAACGTACACAAATTGGTTCGTGAGATCAAAAACAGCGAGAGCTTTGACAGGCTTTATACGCAGTACGCGCAAAAATATACGCTTACCGAATAAGGCAAACGGGCACCGCTATTTTCCCGTCATATACACCTTTGGTGTTACGCCGCGGAATCGCTTGAAGACCTTGATGAAATAAGACGGATCCTGAAAGCCGCAGCGTTCGGCAGTCTCTTCGATCGAGAAGCCGTTCGAAAGATCCATAGAGGCGTGTCGGATGCGCACCGCGTTCACGCTCTCGTTGAAGGTGACACCCGTGTGCGCCTTGAACCATGTGCAAAAATAGAATTTGCTGAAGCCGAAGTGCTCGGCGGCGTTCTGCACTGAGAGTTTTTCCGCATAGTGCTTTTCGATCCAGTCGATGATTCGGATCGCGGTGCCGTTGCAATCCGAGCTTGTGCCCTTTTTGCTTGCCTCTGCGGAAAAATGCGAAAGCAGACGCAGAAGCTCCGAAAGCCTGTCACAGAAGCTGCGTCCCTCGTCCATGATCGCATGTACGGTTTTTAAAACGTAACCGAAGCTGCCGATGCGGTTTGGAAAGGCGGAAAACGGCTTGTTGTCGAACAGCAAAAGCTTTTTCACGTCAAGATAAGGCGACAGTGCTTCCATATTGATATGGAGGGTGTAAACCATGTCGCCTGCCTTTGCGCCGCCTCTCCTGAAAAACGAGGTGTGCGGTTGCCGTGGCGGTATAAAAAATACATTTTCGTAATCGAGGACGAACCTCTCTCCGTTGATGAAGGTTTCGCCCTCGATTCCTCTATATAGACCGATTTCCAGCGTTTCGCCGTAATGCAGAGGTGTCATCACCGTTTTTTTTACAAGGTCGGGCAGATTCGTCAGATTGTCGGTAAGAAAGATCGGTTCGCGCGTTTCTTCTCTATACATAAAATCCCCCCATTCACGCACGATATTACCATAAATTCTGCTTATTGTCAAGCGTTACGGTGTGTAATATCGCAATATTTTACGATTTTTGCGCAATTTTCTCCATTGTCAACCTTGTTTCGTTATGGTACAATAACGTAAAAAGGCTTTTGCCTTCTGTTATGGGAGATACGATGATGAAGACCAGAGCAAAGATGGAGGAATTGACGCGAAGGATACAAGAGACCGTAACGGGACTTGCGATCGATCCGACCGATTACGTGGATACATTGTTCGGCGTTGGCAGCGCGACGTCCGCAGGTCCGACGATGCCCGCAGGCTCGGTGCATCCCAGCCCGGAAACGCTCGAAAAGGATTGCGGCGGCTATTTGCGTGAGCAACCGATCATCGGCTTTGGGCAGGCGTTCGTGTCCGGATCGGGCGGCACGAAGTGCTACGGCAACTATCTTTTGTCACCGACGGTGGGCAACGTCACGCTCGACCACGCCGCCCGTGCCTCGATGGCGGTTGCGGGCAGTGAGGTCGGCAAGTGCTACGAGTACCGTGTACGGCTGGAGAACGGGATCGAGGTCAGGGTAACGCCCGCACACAATGCGTCGATCTATGAAATCACGTTTCCTGTGGGCGTAGAGGCGTCACTTCTGCTTGATGTTGCGCACAAGCTCGACATCGATGCCTCTATGCGGGAAGGGTATGTCTCGGTCGAAAAGGAAGGACGTGCGATCACAGGCGGCGGTTTACATATGGGAAACTGGCATCCGTTCGATTGGCGCATGTATTTTGCGATGGAGACCGACAAAGCTCCGACCGGCGTTACGGTATATAAGGGAGATGCGTGTATTCCGCTTGCAACCGACGGCAGATCCAAGGTGACGTTGGAGGAGCAGCAGCGCTTTGCCGTTGCACTTTCCTTTGGCGTACCGAAAACGCCGCTTTTACTCAGAGTTAAGATCGCACTTTCCTTCGTATCGGAGAAGCGGGCGGCAGGCTTTCTTGCAGAACAGATTCCCGCATTTGACTACGGTGCGGTCAGAGAAGCGGCAAGAGAAGAGTGGCGCAAGGTGCTCGGCGTTATCGAGCTGAAGGGCGCGGAGGCTTCGCTCCTGAGACGCTTTTATACCGCTATGTATCACATGAATATTCAGCCGCGTGACCGCACGAGCGATCACGGCACGTGGGACGATTTTCATACGGTATGGGATTCCTGGAAAACGGTTTTCCCTATGTACGCGCTCTTGTATCCCGACAAGATGGGAAAAATCGTGGATTCAATGATCGATCGCGCCCACAAGAATAAGGAAGCGGCAAGCGGGATCGTGCTCGGTGACGAGTACATGACGGCAGTTGAGAGCCTTGCGGGGCAGGGCGGTAACGACGTGGATAACGCCATCGGCGATGCTTACCTGAAGGGAATCACGCTTCATCGCCACGATTGGGAGGAGGCGTACGCCGTCCTTCTCAGAAGCGCAGAGGAGATGCGCTCGCCCGAATATATATGTCGGGGATATGCGACCGAGCATGCCGTGACCGCAACGGGAAAGCCGTATACCTGGCGGTTTCGCCCTGCCTCGGCAACGATGGGCTTTGCCTTCAACGACAAGGCGGTCGCGGCAGTCGCGCGTGAGCTTGGTACCGAGGAGGAGTATCGGAAATATGAGGAACGGTCGGGGAATTTTCTGAACGTCTGGAACCCCGACGTCGAAAGCGAGGGCTTTTTCGGATTTCCGCAATCGCGCAATGCCGACGGTAGCTTTGACGCTGGCTACGACGCGCACGGCGGCTACAATATCCACTATTACGAAGCGACGGGATGGGATGCTTCTTACATCAATTTCAACGACGTTCCGCGCCTCGTCGCGGCGATGGGTGGCGCCGAGACCTTTACGCAACGGCTTCTCTGGGCGTGCGAGCACAGTGTCGATTATTATAACGACGACCACGGTAAGGAAGGATATCTGAACTTTACGAACGAGCCTTCCTTTCAGATCCCGTGGCTGTTTTGCACAGATGAGATCCGCCGTCCGGACCTTGCGGCGAAGGTGATCGACGGTATCGTGAAACGCTTTTCGGGCGAACGCGACTATCCCGGCGACGAGGACAACGGTGGGATGTCTTCCTACTACGTCTTCCTCATGTGCGGCTTTTTTCCATATGCTACGACCGAGACCTACTACCTGCACGGTACGCGTGTCGAAGAGATCCTGTTCCGCCTCGGTAACGGGCGCGTTTTCCGAGTGACGGGCGAGAACGTGGGAGAGGGTAATATCTACGTGCAGTCGGCGACCTTCTGCGGAAAGCCGCTTAGGGTACCGAGGCTTTCGCACGCCGATATCCTCGGCGGCGGCGAATTGCATTTCGTGATGGGCGATAAGCCGTCCGATTGGGGTAAGAAAACAGAATGAGGGTATTTTTCAAAGGCTTTAATTTTTCACAGGACGGTCCCGGGAACAGGCTTGTATATCATCTGCAGGGCTGCAACATGCGGTGTCCGTGGTGCTCCAATCCCGAGGGCATGGTGCGGACGGGCGGAAGCGAGATCTCTGTTTCGGCACTTGTCGCAGAAGCAAAAGGCTGTCTTCCCATGTTCTTTTCGGGTGGCGGCGTGACCTTCACGGGCGGTGAAGCGACGCTGCAGTGCGACGAGCTTTGCGAGGCGTTGCGGCTTTTACGGGCGGCGGGGATCCACACGGCACTCGAAACGAACGGCGTTTCCCCCTCTCTGCCCGTAATCGAGAAGCAGGTCGACTATCTCATGATGGACGTGAAGCATTTTGACGCCGATCTGTTTCGGGAGACACTCGTGCGGCACGGCTTGAAGGTAATCCATACATAAGGAGAAAAAGAATGCTTCGTACAACTTATCAAAGCGGCGAAATAACGAAAATGGCGAAGGCACTTTACAAAGAGGAGCGCAGGATCAAACGGCTTGACGGATGGTTTATCGCCAAGGAGATCGAAATGCAGAAGGATGCGGAATATGCGTCCTGCACGCCGGAGGTGAAGAAGGCGCACCTCTTATGCGAGGTTTTGCGGAACATTCCAATCTCGCTCAGCGACAACGCGATCTTCGTCGGTACACAGCGCGACGCCTTTGCAAAGAGCTACGCTCTCATCAATCCCTCGTTTACGGTTGAAGGCTTTTCGGGCTATTGCGATCCGATGGCAATCTATAACGATATTGTACCGAATGAAGAATTTACGAGCGAGCGTATCGACCGTGTGCGTGCCTTTACCGCCAAAACGCGAATGGTAGAAATGCTGAATGCTACCTATAAGGCGGCGGAGCAGGACACGAAGGAGGTCGTTTTCTTCGTCGAGCAGGTCACGGGGCACGTGATCCCGGATTTCAGAGCGGCGTTGCGTTACGGCGTGGATGCGCTGATCGCCGAAGCCCGAGCGAAAAGCGGCGACTTCTATGAGGCGGCGGCGATCGCACTGTCGGGTGTGAAGATCCTTGCCGAGCGTGATCGCCGCGAAGCGAGTACCACCGCCCTTTACGGCAGGATGTGTGAATTTTGCCGCATGAATGCAAGCCGTGCCCTGACGGTTTCCGAGGTTGCCGCTCATTTTCATTACAACAAGGATTACGTGAATCGCATGTTTGTCAAATTTTCGGGGACGGGGCTAAAGGCGTATATCGTTGCCTGTCGGATCGCGTATATCCGCACGCTGCTTTTGTCGGACATACCGTTGAAGGTGGTGGCGCAACGTTCGGGCTTTGATGACGTGAGGGACTTTTTAAAGTTTTTTCGTTACCACGAGAGCATGACACCCACGGAGTTCAGAAATCTGTACTACCATATACATATGAACAATCACTGAATCCAAAGCAAAGAGGAATGTAAGCTTTCGTTTACATTCCTCTTTGCTATTCGAAATCCTTTTTCTCCGTATCGGGCAATGCATCGGGCAGTGCATCGGGTAACGTATCGGGCAGTGCATCGGGCTTACGGCAGTGTCCGCCGCATTGCCTTGCGTAAGGGCATCCGATGCAGGCATCGCCGCGCCGCTTCGCCCTGACAATGTAAGCGATCGCGCCGCCGACCGAAAGAAGGATCAGGGCGATCACAATATAATCGGTAACTCCCATCGTTATACCTTCGCTTTTTCGGATGCGTTACTGTGCGCGGTGCTCTCCGCCTTCATCTTTGCGTTTTGACGCAGGATCAACACAAGAAGCGTTGCGCCGAACGCCAAAACGACCGCAAAGCCGAGGATAGGCATCCATAATGCGCCGAAGTCGGCGCCCGTAAAGAGCGTGCCGAAGAAGTAGACGAGGAAGCCGACCGAGTAGCCGACACCGATCTGAAGCCCAAGCCCCGCAAAGAGCCAACGCTTGCTCCGAAGCTCGGCATTCATCGCGCCGATCGCGGCAAAGCAGGGAGGAGAAAACAGGTTGAACATAAGATATGCGAGGGCTGCGATCTTAGTGATACCGAAGGCGAGCGCTACTTCGTTTCCGCCACCCTCGATCATGGACATCTCTTCAAGATTGAAGAGATTGGAGATCCCAAAGCAGACGGCAAGCGTACCGACGACGTTTTCCTTTGCAATGAAGCCCGTAATGGCGGCGGCGGCAAGCTGCCATGCCACGACACCGACGATCGGCGCAAGGAAGTAGGCAAACGGAGAGGCGACGGTGGCAAGGATGGACGTGTTGACCGTTTCCTCGGTGACCGGTGTAAAACGGAAGCTGAAGGTTTGCATTACGTGGACGATGAAGTTGCAAACAAGAATGACGGTGCCTGCCTTGACAACGTAAGACCAGCCGCGCTGACACATGGATGCGAAAGCACGGGGAAGACTCGGCGCTTTGTAGTCGGGAAGCTCGATAATAAAGTAGGAGTGCTTGCTTTTACATCCCGTCAGCTTGTTGACAAGAAGCGCACACAGAAGAATCAGCACAATGCCGACGAAGTACATGAGAGGTCCCACCCATGCCGCATCGGTGAAGAATGCGCCTGCAAACAGTGTAATCACGGGAAGCTTGGCGCCGCAGGGCATAAAGGGAGCGAGCATGGCGGTCGATCGGCGCTCACGCTCATCGCGGATCGTGCGGCAAGCCATGACACCGGGCACGGCGCATCCCGTACCGATCACGAAGGGAATGACCGATTTTCCCGAAAGTCCGACCTTTTTGAAGATGGGATCAAGAACGACGGTGGCGCGCGCCATATAGCCACAGTCTTCAAGGAGTGCGATGAGAAAATACATGACCATGACGAGCGGCAGAAAGCCGACGACTGCGATCACGCCGCCGATAATACCGTCGATGAGGATGGATGTCCAGATACCGTCCGTGCCGATCGCGCTCGCAACGGCTTTTTGTCCCGTCTCAAGCCAACCTGTGAAAAAATTGGCGATCCAGACACCGGGACCTGCCTGCGAGATCCAGAAAACAGTAAACATCACAACGGCAAAGATCGGTATGCCGAGCCACTTGTTTGTCAGTAGCTCGTCGATCCTGTCTCCACGGTTTTGGTCGCTCGTTTCAGCCACATGTGTTTCGACGGCGGCAACGATGCGGTTGACAAAGGCAAAGCGCATGCGGTCTGCGGCTTCCACGGCGCGTCGGTCGCGCTTGTCGATGTTGCTTTCTATGTAGGGGACTATCTGTGTCTTGCCGGCTACGGCGGTTGCCTGCGCGATCAGATCGGAAAGCCCCGATGCGGTAAGCGAGACGGTTTCGACAACCGGGCAATGTAAAAGAGAAGAGAGTGCGGATGGGTTGATCCTGCGTTGCTTCCTCTTGCCTGCATCGGTCTTGTTGAGCGCAATGACGGTGGGGATACCGAGCGAAAGCAGCTGCGTCGTAAAAAAGAGACTGCGGCTGAGGTTGGTCGCATCCACGACGTTGATAAGGACGTCAGGGCGCTCGTTGCGTATATAGTCGCCCGTGATGCTTTCTTCGCTCGTAAAGGGAGACATCGAATAGGCGCCCGGAAGGTCAACGGCGATCATCCGCGCGTTTCCCGCGTATTTACTTCTGATCGGATGCTCGTTTTTTTCAACGGTGACGCCTGCCCAGTTGCCTACCTTTTCATTTTTGCCGGTCAGGGCATTATACATCGTGGTCTTGCCGCTGTTGGGGTTGCCCGCAAGTGCAATTCTCATACTTGTTACTCCCGAAAATTTATCGCTGTCAAATTGATACGCAGTGTCACGGGTTAGCAAAGGCTAACCCGATGCCGCAGAAAAAAGCCTCGGAGAAAAGAGCCTCAGATAACGGTGATCGCTGCAGCGAGTGCAGCATCAATGCTGTAGCGGCCATTCTTGACCAATACGATACATCCGCTTTTGCGGCGTGAGATCAGTGTGATCGGCTCGCCGCTATAACAGCCGAGAGAAAACAGAAAGGTATTCAGCTCCTCATCGTTTGTCTCGACCGATTTGATCTTATACTGCTTTCCCGGCTCTGCCGTCTGTAAATTCATAGCAATAACCTCTTGTCTTTATGAAGCTTTCGTGCTTGGTTAGCATATGCTAACTGCATAATATTATACACAAACGATAAGAATTTGTCAACCGTTTTTGGCAAAAAAATCGCAGTCTTTCCGTGATTTGTATAAGTGTTGCGTTTTGCAAAAGAAAATTTTCGTTTTTTTGTGAAATCGCACAAAAGAAAAAGAAAAATATCTGCTTTACGTTGTATATTGGCGTTTGCTCAGGCAATACTATGTTCGGTTGAGTCAGTACGGACAGGCTGTACCTGTCGCAGGAAATTTGCGAAGCGACCGCGTTAAAAATCGGGGTAAAAAGCAAATTTCAGTCTACCGAAAATCGGGAAATGGACAAAACGGCATCACGCAGATGTCTGTGGAAAGCTTAACCGAGATACCGTATTTTTAGGATGCGGTATGTGGAAAACTCGGTGAAAAGTTTGGAAAACCTCGCAAAATTGGGTGTTTTTCAACGGCAGTTTTCCACAGAATCCACAATTCGGCTGTGGAAAACTTCCGTAAGTATTTCCCCCGAATATGGATTTTTTCCGTGCGGAAATTTAACGCGATTCGTTAAATTCCGTGATATACGGAAAACAGCCGGGTTTGCGCCAAAATTCGAAACGGGTGTATTTTTCGGAAATTTTTCGGAAATATATCCGTATCCTCCGGCGTAAATCGGCTGCGGCAGAGCCATTGCGGTTAAAGCACGGCTCTGCCGCGTTTTTTTGTATAAAAGCTTGATGTTCGGCGGAAAATGCGGAAAAACTTTTGTTCTCTTTTTTTATCCCCCTCTTGACAAGCCGTCTTCTTTGTGGTACAATACGAAAATGAAATTGAAAATCGTTTTCATTTTGAGAGAGGAAGTGCTTACGTGGAGAAGGAACAGCGCGGAGCGTATGCGACCGACGCCTACCGTGAGATCCTGCGCTATATGTCAATGACCGATCAGCCGCAGTCGGCGTGCGCGGTGCATGAGGCGCTTTTGAAGCAGGGTGTGCGTGTGGGGCAAACGACGGTATACCGTCAGCTTTTGCGACTTGCACGCGAGGGCTTGATTGAAAAAATGCCGTCACCCGACGGAAAAACCGGACTTTACCGGTATACGGGTGCCTGCCATGGCGATCATTATCACCTGCTATGCAGTGAGTGCGGCGGATTGTCGCATTTGACCTGCGATTATTTTGCCGATCTCTACCGTCACGTCGGTGAGAATCACGGCTTTCATATCGACGGAAGCCGCACGGTGTTTTACGGCACCTGTGCTTCCTGCTTCCGCAATCGGGCGAAACGAAAACCTACCGAATAAACGCATTCAACGTGCCGAAAACACACACTAAAATATATGTAAATACATAGCGGAGTATACTATGCAGGATTTTTTTCACGCTTTGGGACACGGATGCCTGCACGCATTCATTGATGGCCTGAAGATTTTACCTTTTTTATTGATTGCATATCTTTTGCTTGAGCTTCTTGAGCATAAGGGCGGCGAGCGGATGGAGCACATCGTACGCCGCGCGGGAAAGGCAGGGCCGCTTCTCGGTGCCGCCGTCGGTGCCGTTCCGCAATGCGGCTTTGCGGCGATCGCCTCTCAGCTGTATGCGGCGCGCGTTGTCAGCCTC
>JAZLAP010000092.1:0-4529 GCA_045613265.1 Eubacteriales bacterium
CATTCAAAAGCTTGATATAATCGTTCCCTTCACCGTCGATATTTGCGTCTCCGCGACGGAAAAGGCAGTATTGAAGCGCATCGCCCGCAAAATATGCGGCAAGCTCGGCGCGCGTTGCAAAGCCCTCGCCATCGTGATTACCGAATACCAGCGTCCAAGGAATCTTAAAGCTATCCATCAAAGCACCGACCGCCTCGGCGATCCGCATCGTGTTCAGCGTTGCGCCCGAGGTGGCGATGGGCGAGATCGAGTCGCCCGAAAGCACGATCAGATCGGGGCGCTCGGCATGCACGAGCTTTGTGATCGCATCGACTGCCTGACGGTCAAGCGCATAAGACGGAAAACCGCATGTCAGATGTATATCCGATATTTGCAGAATGCGAAAGGTATACCCTTCTTCTTTGGCGGTTAAGGTATAAGCACCGTCCGTTTCATCGACACCGACCGTAACGTTCGTTGCACCGACCGAAGATACGTTTTCGGTTATGTAATCAAAAATAGCGGCGTTACCAACGAATACGTTGATCGCCATCAAAATGAGAAAAACCGTGGAGAAGGACGCGGCGAAAATACGAAGAAGCAGCTTTTTTCTCTTGCTTTTCATTCGATTTCCTTCTTTGTTTTTTATTTTTTTACTTCTGCGAGATCGCTTTCATGAAGAACGACGCCGTCCTTTACAAGCTGTGCCTGCAACGCTCTTATATCAAGTGCGCCGAAGTCGTCGGTCATGGCGGCGGCAGTACCTGCCGCCTGTCCCGTCACGGCGCAGCAAGGGATCACACGCATCACGTCCCAAAGTGTCTCGTTGACCGAGGTGCATCTGCCTGCGCAGATCAGATTTTTGACCTTTCTGCTGTAGAGCGTACCAAACGGCACCTCGTAAACGGGGCCGCGCTTTTTCCAGTCGGAGACCATACCGATCGAATCCTCAAAATAGGTGTGCATCTCCTTATGTGAAAGCTCATATTCGCCGACGATCTTGCGTGTCATGCGAAGCTGCGGCACGGTCGCCATCGTAACGGGAAGAAACGTGTCATCCGCTTCCTTTCGCTTCAAAAAGTCACTGTAAGTGAACGCATGCGAAAGACGGACAAAATCCGAGATCTCGTCGCCGTCAAGCCCCGAAAAGCGAGGACTGTTGATCGGCTTTTTCTTATCAGCCTCGGTTTTATCTTCCTCGGGAATATCAGCAAATCCAAGCTGATGCAGGGTATAGCCGTCCTTGCCTACGGAATAATACCAGGCGGCAAGAACATTTCCCTGCTTAAAGGTCGCAGTGGGTGCGCCCGCAAGCGCGGCAATATCACAGTCACCCGTCGCATCCACGACAGACGTCACCCTGTACGCAAGTCTGCCCGACTTGTTTTCGGTAATGATGTGCGCGATCTTGCCGTCCTCCATATTTACGGAAGCGGCGTAAGTACCGTACATAATATCTACGCCTGCATCCTGCAAGAGCTGTTCTGC
Source organism: Eubacteriales bacterium (assembly GCA_045613265.1). GTDB lineage: Bacteria > Bacillota > Clostridia > Oscillospirales > CAG-272 > UBA1740. Next base: position 1,468 of record JAZLAP010000092.1, read on the forward strand.
AAGGATCGCAAAGAGCTGGGGATTATACCGTACCTGAAAGCGCGGTGCCTTTTCGTCACGCGGTCCCATATCGTCGAGCCAGTTTGCGGGGTAAGCGTATCCACTCCCCTGTTCTGCACCGTGCTTGACAGACAAACGCAAAAGCTCCTCGGCAATACCGAAGGAGACCTGATGCCCGTAGCCGTCGCAAAGCGGTAGGTAAATCGTTACGATCCCTGCCGTACCAAGACCGCCGAGCATAAACTGCCGTTCAAAAAGAACGACACGCTTGCCCATTCTTGCCGCGGCGAGTGCCGCCGCTATACCGCCAAACCCACCGCCGCAAACAGCAACGTCATACGCTTTATGTATTTCGATTCTTCGTGTTTCTTCAATATGCATGATGTATCCTCCACAAAAAATCATTATAGCATATACGACACAAAAAAGCAAGAGCCGCACGGTATATTTTCCGAGATTATAGCATACCGTTTCTGGAATGTCTATGCAAAAGGTGTATTTCATTTTGATCTTTTATTTTGATTGACATTCAGCTTTTCAATCTCAACCTGTCACATTGCATTTATTTTTGACACTATATTTCTTTTTTTAAAACAATCATTGACTTTTTCATCTTTTTGTGTTAAAATGAAATTGTTTTTCGCAATATTATGTCAAAAAAACATTTAGGAGGAAAAATATTGAACTATTCACTGTTACCCGGATCGCTGTTCGATCTTGAACACACAGATGCCAAAGAGCTTCTGCTGTCCGTCGCCTACCCTTGGGAAATCCTGCCAAAGCTGAAGGATTTCATCAAAGCACTGCAATGCACACTTGACAAAAATGAATACACGGAAGTGAAAAACGGTGTCTTCATTCACAAAACGGCTGTGGTTGCCCCCTCTGCCGTTATCGAAGCACCGACCGTGATCGGAGCCGAAACCGAGGTACGTCCCGGCGCATTCATTCGCGGATCGGCATTGATCGGAAAGGGATGCGTCATTGGCAATTCGACCGAGATCAAAAACGCTGTTATCTTCGACGGCGTGCAAATTCCGCACTACAACTATGTCGGAGATTCCATCCTTGGTTACAAATCGCATATGGGAGCGGGAAGCATTGCTTCCAATTTTCGTTCGGACAAGGGAAACATCACCGTTCACGCTAACGAAAATATCGAAACCGGCTTGCGCAAGCTCGGCGTTATGCTGGGTGACTTTGCAGAAATCGGTTGTAACTCGGTATTGTGCCCCGGCTCTGTCGTTGGCAGAAGCTGTATCGTCTATCCCCTGTCGCGTGTGCGCGGTGTGATCCCGGAAAACACGATATACAAAGCAAACGGCATTATCGTTGATCGCGAAAGCCGCTGAAGAAAATCATTATGAACAAAAATGTTACTTTACAATAAAAAATTTACTTTATCAAGAAGAGGATATAACTTATGAGAAGATTATTCGGAACGGACGGCGTGCGCGGCGTCGCCAACGATTTTTTGACCTGTGAGCTTGCCATGGAGATCGGACGCGCGACCGCAACCGTGCTTTCAGGGCAGAAACACTATAAATCGAAGGTTCTCGTCGGTTATGACACGCGCATTTCTTCGGAAATGCTGGCATCAGCACTCGCTGCCGGTCTTTGCTCGGTCGGCGCGGACGTTGTGATGCTCGGCGTTGTCTCGACACCCGCCGTTGCCCATCTCGTCGAAAAATACGGTGCAAGTGCAGGCATTATGATCTCGGCATCACACAACTCGTTCGAGTATAACGGCATTAAAATTTTCGGTGGGGACGGATTCAAGCTTCCCGACGAGCTTGAAGAGCAGATCGAATCCATCGTTCTTGACAAAACGCCGCCCCCGATCAGCGCGGAAAGTGCCAAGGTTGGTCGTATCACGACCGAAGAAAACGCCTGCCGCGACTACATCGAGCATCTCCGGGTTTCTACCCCCTCGCGTTTTGACGGACTTTCCATCGCTTTTGACTGTTCAAACGGTTCTGCATCCAAAACGGCGGAACGCTTTTTCTCTTCCCTCGGCGCAGACTGCCACATGCTCTCCGACAATCCCGACGGTATCAACGTGAACAACAAGTGCGGATCGACGCACCTCGAGCAGCTCTCGGCGTACGTAAAAAAGAATGGACTAATGGGCGGTGCCGCGTTTGACGGAGATGCCGACCGTTGTCTCATGGTTGATGAAAACGGCGAAGAGATCGACGGTGATATGATCATGGCTATGCTTGCGCTCGACATGAAGGAAAGCGGCAAGCTGAAAAAGAACACGGTCGTCGGAACGATCATGACGAACTACGGCTTCCCTAAATTCTGCGAAGAAAACGGACTTTCTTACATCGCCGCTAAGGTTGGCGACCGCTACGTCCTCGAAACGCTGAATCTCGAGGACCTTTCCTTCGGCGGCGAGCAATCGGGGCACCTGATCCTTCGTGAATACGCGACGACAGGTGACGGTCAGCTGACGGCGGCTCACGTCCTTGCCCTGATGGCAAAAACGGGCAAGCCGCTATCCGAGCTTCGCCGCGTGATGCGCCGTTATCCGCAGCACACCGTCAATCTTCGCGTATCTCCCGAAGCAAAGATTGCCTTTTACACCGACCGCGATATTAAGGCTATTGTAGCAGAAGCGGAAAAAGCCGTTGCAGGCGACGGACGTCTCGTCATTCGTCCGTCGGGCACCGAGCCGCTTCTCCGCGTTATGATAGAAGGCTCGGATGAAGCAAAAGTGAAGCAACTGACCGAAGAGGTCGCTGCCGCTATTGCGGAAAAGCTCGCGGTATATTAATCAAAAAGCCATTAAAGGAGAACAGACATGAAATTGATCGTATGCAAAAATTACGAGGAAGCCTCGGCAGTCGCCGCCGACATCTTTGCGGAAACGCTGAGGGAGAAGCCCTCCGCCGTGCTCGGTCTTGCCACCGGCTCCACGCCCGAGGGCATGTATGCGCGTCTCAGCGAAATGCACGAAAAGGAAGGACTTGATTTCTCGAAGGCAAAAAGCTACAACCTTGACGAGTATTATCCGATCTCGCCCGACAACCGCCAGAGCTACCGCTATTTTATGGAAA
>JAZLAP010000093.1:0-5843 GCA_045613265.1 Eubacteriales bacterium
AGCGGCAGTACCGTTACCTACGGTCGCGGCATGGGCGTCGTCACGGCGACGGGTATGAATACCGAGGTCGGCAAGATCGCCACCATGCTCGCGGGCGAAAACGCCGAAACCTCCCCGCTCCAGAAGCAGCTCGGCAAGACCGCAAAGCTTTTGACCTTCCTTGTGCTCGGCATCGCCGCCGTGATCTTTGCCGTCGCCGTCATCCGTGACTTTGTTGCGGTCGGCACCCTTCGCTTCGACGTCATCCAGCACGCCTTCATGACCGCCGTTGCGATCGCCGTTGCCGCCATTCCCGAGGGGCTTCCCGCCGTTGTCACCATCGTGCTTGCTCTCGGCGTGCAAAAAATGTCCGAGCGCAACGCCATCGTGAAAAACCTCACCTCGGTCGAAACGCTTGGCTGCTGCGAGATCATCTGCTCGGATAAGACGGGCACACTGACACTCAACCGTATGACCGTCCGTAAGCTCTACTATATGGGCAGCGCCGTTACCGCCGAGGATGCAAAGGGCGACAAAAACGCCGAGCTGCTTATCCGTACGCTTGCACTCTGTAACGACACGCGCGAGGGCGAAAAGGGGCTTGTCGGTGATCCGACCGAGACCGCACTCGTGCAATACTATCTGGACTGCGGCAACGCCTTCGACGCGCTTTGCAAGGCATATCCGCGCACAGGGGAGCTTCCCTTCGACAGTGTCCGTAAGCTCATGACCACCGTTAACAAGGAGGAGGCGAGCGGTAGCCGCCTTGCCTACGTCAAGGGTGCGCCCGATATTCTGCTTTCGCGCTGTGACTATATCATGACCGAAAGCGGTGCCGTTCCGATGACCGAGAGCGATCGCGCACAGATCCTCGCCGCCAACAAGGCGATGGCAGACGAAGCGCTCCGCGTGCTTGCCGCCGCCGTCAAGATCGAGGAGCTTGACAACAGCGCAACGCTTGAGACAGGTCTCACCTTCGTTGGACTCGTCGGCATGATCGACCCGCCGCGTGACGAGGTCAAGGCGGCAGTTGCCGTCTGCCGCGAGGCAGGCATCCGCCCGATCATGAACCCGGGCGACCACAAGGATACCGCCGCCGCCATCGCGCGCGAGATCGGTATTCTCGACGACAAGCACAAGGTCATGACCGGTGTTGAGATCGACTCCTATTCGGATGAAGAATTCGTGAAGATCGTACAGGATTACGCCGTCTTTGCCCGTGTTTCGCCCGAAAACAAGGTTAAAATCGTCCGCGCCTACAAAACGCTGAACAAGGTCGTTGCCATGACGGGTGACGGTGTCAACGATGCCCCCTCGATCAAATCCGCCGATATCGGCATCGGCATGGGTATCACCGGCACCGACGTTTCAAAGGGTGCCGCCGATATGGTGCTTGCCGACGACAACTTTGCCACCATCGTCGGTGCGGTCGAGGAAGGTCGCAAGATCTTTTCCAACATCAAAAAGGCGATCCAGTATCTCCTTTCCGCCAATATTGCCGAGGTGCTTTGCCTCTTTGTCGTCAGCGTCTTCTTTGCACAGGAATTCCTGACACCCGTTATGATCCTCTGGATCAACCTCGTCACCGACAGTCTTCCCGCCTTGTCTCTCGGTATGGAGCGTGCTGAACGCGACGTAATGCGTGAAAAGCCGCGTAAGGTAGACGGAAGCCTCTTTGCCGGCGAAACCGGAATCGGAATCCTTGTTCACGGTGTAATGCAGACCGCGCTGGTTCTTGCCTCTTATTTCATCGGTGACATTGTTCTCGGCAACGACCATGTGGAAGCCATGACGATGGCATTCATCACGCTTGCCCTCATTCAGCTCTTCCACTCCTTCAACATGAAGAGCCAGAAAAGCTCCATCTTCAACCGCCGTCTCTTCGACAACAAATGGCTGAATCTCTCCTTCGTCGTCGGTCTTGCCCTGATCCTCGTTGCCGTTCTCGTTCCGGGTGTCACAACGCTCTTCGGCGTTGCCGCCCTCACCTCCACCGAATGGCTGGTTGCCGTTGCAAGCTCGATCCTCATTATTCCGCTCGTTGAGATCCACAAGCTGATCACTCGCGCGGTTGCCAAGAAGAAGGACAACGCATAATGCAAAACGACCGTGAACGCCATAGCCGTACCGTCGCGCTCTACGGAGAAGCGGCGGTCGCACGGCTGAAAAACGCCCGCGTTGCCGTGTTCGGTGTCGGCGGCGTCGGCGGTCATATTGTTGAGGCGCTTGCACGAATGGGCGTTGGCGCCATTGACCTGTGCGATGCTGATCGGGTATCCGAATCCAACATCAACCGCCAGATCGTCGCCACCTATGAAACGCTCGGCGAAGATAAGGTGGATGCGGCAAAAGCGCGTATTCTCGCGATCTCGCCCGATACTTCCGTTTGCACATACCCCGTCTTTTTCTCCGAGGAGACCGCCGATCTGTTTGATTTTTCGGAATACGATTACGTTGCCGATGCGATCGACAGCGTGAAAAGCAAGGTCGAGCTGATCGCGCGGGCAAAGGCGGCGGGTGTCCCCGTCATTTCCGCAATGGGTGCGGGAAACAAAAAGGATCCTTCGGCGTTCCGCGTGTCGGACATCAGCAAAACGCGCGTGTGTCCGCTTGCCCGCGCCGTCCGCACGGCACTCCGCAAGCGCGGCATCGAAACGCTGAAGGTCGTCTATTCCGAGGAGCCGCCAATCTCCGGAACAGAAGAACAGACATGTGAAGACGGCGCACGCCGTACCCCTGCCTCGTCACCCTTCTGCCCTGCCGTTATGGGACTTCTGATGGCAAACGAGATCGTTTGCGATCTGATCCGATAAACCCAAAAGAGTTAACGACGGATCGAATCCAATTCAAACTTTTGACTTTTCCCTACGCAAAAGCAAAAAACCAAGGTCAGATCGGAGCGATCAGCCTTGGTTTTTGTTATGCCTGCACGTAACGCGTGCAATTTGTGAATGCTATGACGCTGTCCCTTGTTTGCTTCCCGCCGCCCACCGCGCCTTGATTGAGGTGAACGACGCCCTTCATCCTGCGTGCGGCGTGGCACAAAGGCTTATCCGTGACGGAAAACAAACACATACGGAAGACGCATACGGAAGCGGAGACGTTCGGGGATTTACGAATACATATTGTTGGCGTTCATATAGGCGTAAAGCTGCTCGCCGTGCTGCTGCTCCTCGGACTGAATATGGTTCAGCATTTTACGGGCGGCGGGGGACTTGAACTCGAAAACAGAGGTGTTGTAGAGCGAGGATGCGTGCTTTTCGGTTGCCAGCATATCCTGAATGAGAAAGGCATCGGACGACTTATCGGCTTCGTTTTGATAGCAGCTGTTGCAGGCTACGCAGTGCGCGTTGTCTGCAGAAAGCGGTGCAGGATTTTCCGGCTCCTTGCCTGCCATCATATCGGTGACGGTCTTCAGGTGCGAGGCTTCGGTTTTGGACATGCTTTCAAACAGGCAGCGCAGCTCGCTTGATTTGGCTTCCTTTGCATATTTGTCATACTTTTTGATGCAAAGCTCCTCCTGTCCCTTCATGTCCTTTAAAAGCTCGGTTTCTTTGGTGGAAAGTGTCATACTGCTTCTCCTTTTTTCTTTGTTTCTCAAAGTTTTCCCATTTTGGAAGCGGGTTATGCCTTCTTTTGCACTTTTCTTGAAATTTTTTTCGCGTGGTGTGTGATTTTTTTGCGTTTCATCTTGCTATGGCATGTAAAAAGTGATAGAATAGAGGCAGTACACTCGGATATAGATATATAAGGAGATTCTTATGCAAAAGCGCGCGCTTGCCATACACGACATATCCTGCGTCGGCAGATGCAGTCTGACCGTCGCTCTTCCCGTTTTGTCTGCGGTCGGCGTGGAGACATCCGTTTTGCCTACCGCCGTCCTTTCCACGCAAACCGGAGGAATGGCGGGCTACACCTTCCGCGATCTCTCCGACGATATTCCGAAAATCGTCGCGCATTGGAAACGGCTTGGCTTATGCTACGATGCCATATATACGGGCTATCTCGGATCCTTCCGTCAGCTCGCACTCGTCTCCTCGGTCTTTGACGAGCTTGCAAAAAAGAACAGCTTCATCATGGTCGATCCCGTCATGGGAGACGGCGGCACACTGTACGCAGGCTTTTCTCCGGATTTTCCGAAGGGGATGCGCGATCTTTGCCGTAAGGCGGATATGGTCGTTCCCAACCTTACCGAGGCATCGCTGCTGCTCGGGATCGCCTACCGCGAGCATTGCGATAAACCATACGTCGAGGACATTCTGCGCGCACTGACTGCTCTTGGCCCCAAAATAGCGGTGCTGAGCGGCGTTTCCTTCGATAAGGACAGGATCGGTGCAGCGGCATATGACAGGAGAAGCGACCGCTTCCTTTACTGTTTCTCGGAGCGTGTGGACGGTTTCTTTCACGGAACGGGAGACGTATTTAGCAGTAGCCTGCTTGCCGCTCTGCTTGCGGGGCGTTCGCTGAATGAAAGTCTGCGCATTGCCGTTGATTTCACCCACGGTTCCATTCTGCGCACGAAGCAGGACGGCACCGACGTGAGATACGGTGTGAATTTCGAGGGCGGCATCGGTGACTTGATCGCCGCATGCAAGGGATCCGTATAAAAATACAGAAGAACAAAAGAACGGAATGTAAACTTTTATTTACATTCCGTTCTTTTTGGCAAAACTTATTTTCCCTGCATCGAACTTATTTTCCTTGCATCGCGGTGAGCTTGTACAGCATTTCCGCCGCCGCTCCGCGTGTAAGAGGAGCGCGTGCATCATAGCCGTCGAGAGAGATGACGTTTGTGGCGGCGAGTGCCGAAACAGCGGGGCGTGCATAGACGGGAACATCGTTTTCTGCGGCAAAGGTCATCACGCTGCCGTCACCTTCCACGCCGAATACGTTAGCAAGCAGCGTTGCCGCTTCGGCGGCGGTGATGGCACGGTCGGGCTCAAACACGAGACCGTCTTCCGTCAGAATACCGTTCACGTAACCGAGCACCTGTGCGGATGCGATATAGGAAAGGTACTCCGCATCGATATCGGCGTTGTCCTCAAACGAGGTTGCGGTAAGTGCAAGCGGCGCAACGCCTGCCGCCTTCATCGCCATTGCGGTGAAGGCGGCACGGCTGATGCTGTCCTCGGGGAGAAAATACACGTTATTTCCCTCGGGAACCCCCGTCATAACACCGTTTTGTGTCATAACGATGGCGGCATAATGAGCGCGATGGTCGGTCATATCCGAAAAGGTGAGCGTGCTTTCCGGCTTTTCGATGCGGATATTGACGGTGGCGGTCTTTGAATAGTTCCCGTACTCGTCACGTGCAACGTAGGTGAAGCTGTCCTTGCCCGTATAGCCCGAAAGCGGCGTGTAGCGGTATTCGCCGCTCACTCTGTCGATGACCGAGAGAACGCCCTTTTTCGGGTAGCTGACGATCTCGTAGGTGAGCGTGTCGCCGTCTGCATCGGTCGCGTGCATTCTGCCGCATACGGCAATGCTTTTCTGTGTGCTGACCGAAAGGAAGCTCTCGCTGTTTTCGGAAATGACGGGAGAAGAGCCGAGCGTATCGGCGAAGCGAATGTTGCAAACGAGGGCGGTGCCTGCGGCGTAACCGTCGCAGGTGAATTGGAAGGCGGCGCTTTCGACCAGCTCGTTTGCCGGAGTGAAGGTGAGCAGAGGCAGATTTTCGGCACGGATCACCTGTCCCTCGGCGACGCGGAGCGAGGAGAGGCGCAAAACACCGCTTTCGGGAGCGGGAAGGCGAGTGATCGTCACGCAGGAAATACGGCTAACGCCGAGTGCCTTTTTAAAATCCTGCTCGGAAAAGCCGAGGCTTTCACCGTATTTTGTCGATTTTAAAAGCGTTACCTCGGAAG
>JAZLAP010000094.1:0-1515 GCA_045613265.1 Eubacteriales bacterium
TTATTATAACAAAAAAGTAAACACACTGAATATATTATCCATGAAACCAATGATTGAACCTTATCAGTTTTTTTATAAAATAAAAAAGTTCCCATCAAATATAACATAGATAAAACAAAAATTCAACTGTTTCCTTGAGAAATTAAGCTTGATCGCACTGTTTTTTTTAGGATTTTTCAGCTTTTTGTTACAGCCAATTCCCACGTACCCGATCCCAGCGTGACCGAAACGAAGCCGTCGCACCGCTCACCCGTCACAGCTTCACCGTTCACCGTGAGTGTCGCGCCCTCGGGTGCAGGCAGATAAACGGTTGCCAGCGTATTTGCGGGAACCGTGACCGATGCACGGTAGGCTTCGGTGGTGTCAAGGAAGGAGGCTGTGATACTGCCCTTGACGGTCGGCACGGTCAGTGCAGCCGATCCAAGGCCCGTTGTCTGGAAGCGGACGTCAAAGGTAGCGTATCCCGCCGTGGTTGGACGGATCCCGAAAATACCGCTCATAATCGCATAGGCCGGAGCCGCACCCCAGGGATGAGAAAGCGTCATATTGGGTTTGAGGGTGGAATTCCAGCATTCGGTTGTGATCGTTGCTCCCATCGTGTAGAGCATATACGCCCACGTGCGCGCTCCCTCGGAGGTGTCCTCGTCAAGGAGAAGCATATTTGCTATGTCGCCGTTGCCCGAATCGTAAAGTCCCTTCAGGAGAAAGAACGCCCCGTAAACACTCATGCGGATTTCTCCCTGCGAACGAATGGTGTTTGCCAATCGAGTGGCCATTTCCTGATCCTCGTAGATGCCGCACGCCAATGCATAAGCGGTCGCATGCTGCGCGGAGTGGGGGGATCGTGCGCCGTTTTCATAGAGTCCGTCGACAAAGGCGTTCGTGGTCGGGTTGAAGAGCTTTTCGATCATTGATTTTTTGATCGTCTCCGCCAGACGCGCAAATTCCTGTGCGTCACTTTCGTGACCCGTGATCTGCGCAATTTCCGCAAGCTTTTCGTAGGAAAGCACCGCAACCGCGTTCAGGACCGTATTATATGAAACGGACGTATCATAGCCGTCGCGTTCGCTTTCCGGCCAGTCAATCAGTAGCGATTTTGTGTGTTTCAGAAGACCCATCTTCTCATCGAATGAAGAGGTGAAAACACGTCCCTTGAGCACCTCATAATAGGCGTTGAGCGAGCTTGCGTCACCTGTTGCCATATAATCGTCCATTGCAAAGCTCGAGGCCAACAGTACGTATTCCGCGGGCCAGGTCTTGTGCGTGTAGAGGTACTCTGCACTAAAGCGACCGACGCTGTAATCGTTTCCGAAGGCATAGGTCGCCAGAAGATTGATCTCAAGGTCACCCTCATATGCAAGTCGCTCGCGCGATTGAGAGTCGACGTAAAGATCTTGCGTGGTAACCTTGATCGTATGCTTCATCAGGTTATAAATATCGCAGAGAAGCCGGTTGTCCGATGTAAACGCGGAGGCAGAGTCGTCAAACGCCTTGCGGATTTCAAGTCCCCGTACC
>JAZLAP010000095.1:0-3282 GCA_045613265.1 Eubacteriales bacterium
TATTGAGCAGCTGATGTCGATGATGCCGGGTGCCAACACCGAGGCGATCAAGGGCGCCGTAGATGAAAAGCAAATGGCGCGTACCGAAGCGATCGTGCTTTCCATGACTCCTGCCGAACGTCACAATCCTGACATCATCAACGGTAGCCGCCGCAAGCGCATCGCAAAGGGATCGGGTACCGCTGTTGAGGACGTCAACCGTCTTTTGCGACAGTTTGATCAGATGAAAAAGATGATGAAGCAGATGACAAACGGTGGTATGCAAAAGCGGCGCGGTCTGTTTTCAAAAATGAAGCTTCCCTTTTAACCTTGTCCTGAATTTAATCTTGTACTAAATTAAAAATTTTTATATATTTTGGAGGAAACCAAACCATGGCAGTTAAAATCAGACTCACCAGACTCGGTGCAAAGAAGACCCCTTTCTATCGCGTGATCGTTGCTGACTCCCGTTCGCCCCGCGACGGTAGATTCATCGACGACATCGGCTACTACAATCCGATGACGAACCCTGCAGAGATCAAAATCGACAGCGAAAAGGCAAACGCTTGGCTGGCAAAGGGTGCTACCCCCACCGAGACCGTAAAGTCGCTTCTCAAGAAGTCCGAGATCATTAAGTAATCCCAAAAAGAACCAAAAAGGAATAGAGAAATGGATTTAAAGCTGGTTCTGACCGACATCGCCCGCGCCATCGTGGACACGCCGGACAGTGTTACCGTTACCGAAGAGGTAAACGGTGACGAGGTCAAGCTGACACTTTCGGTTGCCGAGGAGGATACCGGTATGGTCATCGGTCGTCATGGCAAGATCGCAAATGCTATCCGCGCCGTGATGAAGGCTGCCGCCAACCGTGACGGCAAGCACGTTACTGTAGAAATTCGATGAAAAAAGAAAGAATGTAAACCATAGTTTACATTCTTTCTTTTTTATTTTGCGCCGTTTGCAAGCGGCATCCTGTGCGATGCATGGAATTCGCGGTCGCGGTGAAGTTTGTACAGCTCCTCGGCGGCAAGGCGCACCTTTGCAACGGGTACGTTCTTCGGGGGGAAGCAATAATAGAGTGTGTGCGCATCGCCGATACAGATCGTGTCACCGATCTCATACCAATAGTAATCGGCATTGAGGCCATAGGAAGCAACCGCACTCTGACGATAAGCAAGCTTTCCATCGCACCCTGTAAGGCGGAAACCGTCAAGATGGTGCGAGAGTCTGCCTGCGCCCACGTGATACAACGCTTTGTAGTCATTCATCACGTAGATATCAACAGGAACATCAAGCGTATAGGTTTCGTTCATGATCTCGGCGCGTACACACGCTCTCTCCCACGCATACCAATCCGGAATATGTGTAAATTCGGTCTCTCCGTCATCCGCGCGAAGCTCGCCAAGCTCGGTCATCCTGTAGCTTTTACCGCAATGCGAGCAAACAAGCTTGATGCCCTCACCCTTCATACACCCCTCGGCACCGCAGTTTGCGCAACGGTACAAAATACGCTCCAGCCCCTCGGCGCGAAAACCCTCGGTAACGAAAATTTCATTGTCGCGCTGCCACGCAAACTGATCAAAGGAGAACGCGCCCTCGATTCGCGCATCGATCTCCGCCTCGGTCAAGGTCTTTATCTCCTCGCACGACAACAGGCACTCAACGTTTGCACTGACGGGAACCCTGCGGATCCGAAGACCGTTGTAAAGCGGATCACGCGTAAACGCTCCCTTGGTTTCGATGTAAGCAACGGGAACGTTAAGACTTTTGATCAGTCGTCCGAGCCTCGGCATGGCGGTTGCCTTACCGTCGAAGCTATAGCCTGCCTCGGGATACATAAGTACGCTTGTATTCTGCATCAACGCATGGCGCATGTCGTGAATCAGCGAAAGATCGGTAACAAATTTTTTTGTCGGAATACAACCGATCGCACGCATGAGCCATTCTTTCCCCACCATTGCATCGTGCGTACACACGATGTGATACGGCATGGGGTACAGGATCGCACTTGCGATCTTCAGATCGATGAAGCTTGAATGGTTCATCAGAATCAAATACGGTCCTTTTGCTTTATCGATACTGCCCGTGTAGGAGAAATGCGCCTTCCATAGGTCGGCTTGCGACAAAACGCGCACGAGCGTTCGAAAAAAGAAAGAGGGACGATGCGGCTCTGCATGCGGCGGGCGCGGCAACGCCACGACCTCTTCGTAGGGCTTCTCTATGATCTTGATCTGCATAAATAATTCCTTTTTGCAATGTAATTCTATAGCCGAACACTATAGTATCGTCTATCAGTATAGCATATTTATTAAAAAAACGCAATAGTAAATCCATAGAAATCACAAATGCCCTCACCTTGCAGCAGAATCTTTTTTCGATCGGTTCTATTTACGGTCATCACCGTAGCGAAGAGCGATGTGTGTCAGAACGGCGACACCGTTTGTCATGGCGCGCTCGTCAAACGTCGCTCTCGGATGATGCAAGGGATGATCGTGTCCGTCCTCCCTTCTTCCCGCTGCAAGCATTAAAAGCACGGTCGGAACGCGAGCGGCAACGGCTGCAAAATCCTCGGAGCCACCGAGCGACGGTCCATCCTTGGCAATCCTTTCATACGACACGACCGTCTCCTCGCCCAAAAGCTCGCTTGCCCATACGCGAATCCGATCCAGCAGTTCCCCGTCATTTACAAAAGCAGGTGTACCGCCCACAAATTTGGTTTCGGCAGAACCGCGAAAAGCTTTGGCAGTATACGCGGCGATCTCTGCAAGGCGTTCTCTCATCGATGCCTGCAGTTCTCCGTCAAAGCTCCGCATACTGCCGCCAAGCACGACCGTATCGGCGATTGCATTTTTGGCGTTGGCGCCGTTCAGCTCTCCGACCGTCAGCACCGCGCTTTCCGAAGGCGGTATCTCACGCGCCATAAGCTCATGGGAAGCAAGCAACGTTGCCGCAGCAATGGATAACGCGTCAATACCTCTTTCGGGCGTTGCACCATGCGCACCTTTCCCCTTCACCGTAATTTCAAACATATCGGCAAAGGGTGCAGAAACGCCCGCGGGCGGAAGAACGATACTGCCGAAAGGAAGCGGCATAGACGGCATTACATGAAGCATAAGGGCGGCGGTGACATGGGGATTCTGAAGCACGCCGTCACGTATCATACCCTCCGCACCGAGAAGCAGCTCTTCGGCGGGCTGAAACATAAGCTTTACGCGGCATTTTAATCGGGCTTCGTGCATGTGCAGCAATTCCGCTGTCGAAAGCAGCATTGCCGTGTGCATGTCGTGACCGCAAGCGTGCATG
>JAZLAP010000096.1:0-1866 GCA_045613265.1 Eubacteriales bacterium
AGGTCACGTACGGCTTTTTCGGCTACGCGGTCATCGGCATCGCCCTGATCCTTCTCCCTCCCCTTGTTACGTGCGGCGTTGCTGCCGGTCGTCGAAAAAAAGCCAAGAAAAACGAAAGTGAGGACGTGACATGCAAGGAATGAAAATTATCCGTTACAAGGTCGGCGATCACGTCATCCTCAAAAAACAGCATCCCTGCGGTGGTAACAGCTTCTGCATTATGCGTGTCGGAAGTGATATCCGTATCCTGTGCGATACCTGCGGACGCGACATGACGCTTCCGCGCGAAAAGCTGGAAAAGGCAACAAAGAAGCTGCTTTTCGGGGAAGGAGAGGACGCATGAAAGAAAACCTGAGAAAGCGTCTTTCCGACACGTGGCTGCGCCTTCGTGCGTGGTATTTGCGCCACTTTATCAACGCGCCCTACAGCGACATGCTCCAATGCTTTTTCCTCCCCTTTTTCCTGACCTTTCTTGCCTATACCATGATCGGCACCTTCCCCTTCGGCCCGAACTCGGTTCTGGTGCTGGATCTGAACGCGCAGTACGTATATTTCTTCAACGCGCTCCGCGATGCGGTATACGGCGACGGCTCGCTCCTTTACTCCTTCTCCCGCGCAATGGGCGGAGAGTTTACGGGCATGTACGCCTACTATCTCGCAAGCCCGCTCTCCTATATCGTCTGCCTATTCCCGCGCGGTGCGATCACCGAGGCACTTTACCTGATCCTTGCGATCAAAACCGGACTTCTCGGACTGTCCTTCGGTTGGTTTCTGAAAAAAACGCAGGGTACAAAGCCGCTTTATACGGTCATTCTCGCGGTGATCTACGCCTTTTCGGGCTACGCGACCGCCTACCAGAGCCATACCATGTGGATCGATGCGCTCTATCTTCTTCCCTTGATCGCTCTCGGCATGCACGCGCTGATACACGAGCGCCGCACGGTACTGTTTACGCTCTCGCTCGCGGCGACGATGATTTTTAACTACTACATCGGCTACATGACCTGCATTTTCATCCTGTTCTACTTCTTCGCGCTTTATTTTTCGAAAACGCCCGCAGAGCGGAATCCAAGCGGCGAAAAGGCACATTTTCTGCGCTCGCTTTGCCGTATCGGCGTGGCATCGCTCGTCGGCATTGCCATCGCCGCCTTTATGATCCTGCCCGCTTACTATTCGCTGACCTTTGGCAAGGATACCTTCTCAACACCGCAATATGACTTCATGTCGCTTTATCCCATGCTCGACATGTTCGGCAAGCTGCTCGTCGCATCCTACGACACCCTGAATCCCGCGGGACTTCCTTTTCTCTATAGCGGAACGATCGCACTCTTTCTTCTGCCGCTCTTTTTCCTGTCAAAACGCATACGGATCCGAGAAAAGGTGGCAACCGCGACCATGCTTCTGCTCTTTCTGTTCTTTGCCACGATCCGCGCCACCGATCTCGTATTTCACGGATTTCAGGCGCCGAACTGGATGAACTGCCGTTATAGCTTCCTCTTTAGCTTCCTGATCCTCACGGCGGCGGCGCGCTTCATTGCGGTCGCAAAAAAGAGCGAGATCAGATCCAAAACCGTCATCGGCATCGGTGCCGTTATCCTTGCCTTTACCGCCGTTTACTTTATTCTTTCCGAGGAAAAGCTGCGCATTCTCGCATCGCTGATCCTCACCGTGGGACTGGTCTCCTTCTACGTATACGCCTACGTTGCACCGCGCCTGCACCGGAACAAAAAGCAGATCCTCGCCATTGTAACCGTCGCCGTGATCGGCTTCGAGGTACTGGCACAAGCAGTCGCAACGCTGATCGGACTTGAGCTTGACGTCGTAATCTCCAATCGCTCGAACTACACAAGCTTCGCGCGGCGCTTC
>JAZLAP010000097.1:0-7789 GCA_045613265.1 Eubacteriales bacterium
GACGGTCAGGCAGTTCTTGCCGGCAACATTCTTGTCAGACAGCGCGGCACGAAGATCCATCCCGGCGTGAACGTAGGCATCGGCACCGATGATACGCTCTTCGCTCTGATCGACGGTACCGTAAAATTCGAATATTACGCAAAAAACAAGAAGCGTGTAAGCGTTTACGCTGCCAACTGATGAAAAAAAGAGCAGGCTATTTCTGCTCTTTTTTCTCTATAATTTCAACCATAGAAAGGTATTTGTCATGACACTTGTTGTTCTTGCCGCAGGCATGGGTTCGCGTTATGGCGGATTGAAGCAAATGGATCCCATGACCAAGCACGGCGAATTCATCATTGACTTTTCGATCTACGATGCCATCCGCGCCGGTTATAACAAAGTCGTATTTATTATTAAGCCCGCGATCTACGATGCATTCCGTGAAAGCATTGGTAGCCGTATTGAGGATCGCATCGAAACACATTACGTTTTCCAGACACCTGAACTTGGTCTTCCGGAGGGCTTCATTGTCCCCGCAGATCGCGTGAAGCCTTACGGAACGGCACATGCGCTCCTCGCGTGTAAGGATCTCCTGAACGAGCCGTTTGCTGTTATCAACGCCGATGACTATTACGGACCGAATTCTTACCGCATCGCAAAGGAATATATGGAAAGCGCAAACGCATCGCCGGATTCTGCACACTTCTGCATGTCAGGATACCGCCTCGGCAACACACTTACCGATCACGGTACCGTTTCCCGCGGGATTTGCGAAAGCGATGAAAACGGATTTCTTCTTTCGATTACCGAGCGCACAAAGATACAGCATAATGCCGAAAAGAACGGTGCTGAATTTATTGAAGGCGATAGTGTAACGCCGATCTCCTACGACAGTGTTGCTTCGATGAATTTCTTTGGCTTTACACCCGCCATCATTGAGCATATCAAGGACGGATTCAAGAACTTTCTCCGGGATCCTTCTACCGATCAGCTGAAGGGAGAGTACTATCTCCCAAAGGCGGTTGACGAAATGCTGACTGCCAAAACCTGTGACTTGAAGGTATTGACAACGCCCGATTCCTGGATCGGTGTTACTTACCCCGAAGACAAGGAGAAGGTCGTTGCCGGCATTCAGAAAAAGATTGCTGACGGACTTTATCCCGACGGACTCTGGAAATAACAGTTGCACCGCAAGGAATTATCCTTGCGGTGTTCGTTTTTTGTCAGTTTTTCGTCTTTTTCTCGGTTTGCGAGACAAATTCACGGTTTACGGTGTTGCATTTTTGCTCTCGGTTTTGTAGAATAGTAGCAGAAAGACGAGCGAACGCGTGCGTTTGTCTAAGATAAACAAAGGAGTGACTTTATGGAAAAGAAAACAATCGGCAGCTTTATTGCCGCCCTACGAAAAACAAAAGGAATGACACAGCAAGAAGTCGCCGACGCGCTTGACGTATCGAACAAAGCCGTCAGCCGTTGGGAGCGCGACGAATGCGCCCCCGATCTTTCTCTCATACCTGCAGTGGCTGAGCTTTTCGGGGTTACGTGCGACGAGCTTTTGAGGGGCGAACGCATTCATGACGAAGGAGCATCGGAAGCCAAGGATAAGAAGCGCAGAAGGCAATTAAAGCACATTGTCAGCCGATCGCTGATGAGCTTCAAAAACCTGACGTGGATCGCCATTGCGCTTTCATTTGTCGGCTATATTTTAATGTTACTAATCGCATACGGATATCATAAGGCAATACCTGCGTTCGGTGTCGCAATGCTTTTCGCGGTCGCAAGCTTCGTTCTGACCGTCATTGCCATCAACAGACTAAAAGAAACCAAACGCGATAACGAGCTGTTTCTTGATATTGACCCGTCAATACTGCAAAAATACGACAAAACGCTTGCCGGTTATTCATACAGCGCCTTCGTTTCGGTCGTCGCAGTCATTATGCTTTCGCTCCCGTTTCTTATATCGCCGCACCTTTTCGTTAGACTCTTCAACGGCTCGCTCATCGGAATCAACGGATGGGTATTAAGTTTTGGGAGTTATCTCGCAATCTACGTTCTACCGTTTGCCGTTGCGTTTTCTGCCATTGTTTATCTCCTGAAAGAGCGATATGCAAAATGGATATGCGAAAAGGAAACCGCAGAAAAAGCGGAAACTGTGTCAAAGGCAACGCGATCCATGAACCGACTCCAGCTCTCCGCGCTACTCATGGCTTCGCTTCTGTTCATCATCGCGCCGTTCTTTGACGTCGATCCGTACAAAACAGAAGGACCGTATGGCTTTTTACAAACCTTCGGCTTAGCGCTTTGCCTTGCGGCTATTGTAGTTTTTGCTGTTTTCTTATGCAAAAATAAGGCAGAAAGAAAAGAGCTGCGCCTCTACGGCATACGAAACGTGATTTTTTCCATGCTTACACTGCGTGTTTCGGAATTTCATTCGGTAACCTTCGTCGGGAACGGAGGCTTTGTTGACGGAGTAGAGCAGTTTGTCCGTGAGGATATCTGGAATTTTGAAATTGTACTCGTTTTATCGGGAGCTTTATGCTGCTACTTGATCTTCGCAGTGATCGCAAGAATTACAAAAAAGAAGAAGACTTAACAAAAGAAATACCGCCGTTGGCGGTATTTCTTTTGTTAAGTTTAACCCACCTTTTTAATTACGGTCGGTTCTGTTTCCTTGCGAACGACTTCGGCAGAGATTACCACGCGCTCTACTGTATTATCCGAGGGAAGCTCATACATTGGCTTCATCATAACCTCTTCCATGATAGAGCGCAGACCGCGCGCACCGGTTTCACGGGCAATGGCAAGCTCCGCAATCTCTTCAAGCGCTTCCGGCTCAAAAACAAGCTCAATACCATCATATGCAAGCATCTTCTGATACTGCTTGCATAGTGCGTTCTTCGGCTCGGCAAGAATACGCACAAGTGCATTTTTATCAAGCTCGGTCAGTGTTGCGATCACGGGAAGACGACCGACAAGCTCGGGAATCAAGCCATACTTGACAATATCGTGCGGAGACACGTCGGCATACATTCCTGCCGCGTTTTTTTCATCCTTTTTAGCGGAAATTTCAGCATTAAATCCTACGAGATGCTTGCCTTTTCTTTGCTCGATAATCGAAGAAAGTCCGTCAAATGCGCCACCGCAAATAAAGAGAATGTTCTCGGTATGGATCTGGATAAACTCCTGATTCGGATGCTTGCGTCCCCCTTGCGGCGGTACGTTTGCTACCGTTCCTTCCAGAATTTTCAGAAGCGCCTGCTGAACGCCTTCTCCGGATACGTCGCGCGTGATCGAGCGGTTTTCACTCTTGCGGGAGATCTTATCGATCTCGTCGATATAAATGATGCCGCGTTCCGCCTTTTCAACGTTGTAATCAGCCGCTTGGATTAAACGAAGCAGAATATTTTCAACATCCTCACCGACATAGCCTGCCTCAGTCAACGTGGTAGCGTCGGCAATCGCAAAGGGAACGTGCAACATCTTTGCAAGTGTCTGCGCAAGATAGGTTTTACCGACACCGGTAGGACCGAGCAAAAGAACGTTGCTCTTTTGCAATTCGACACCATCCTCGGCGCTCTCAGTTTTTTCACTCTTGCTCAAAATACGCTTGTAATGATTGTAAACGGCAACGGAAAGTACCTTTTTCGCCGTTTCCTGACCGATAACGTGCGCATCAAGACATTCCTTGATTTCACGAGGCTTGGGAAGCGTCTCAAAGGTAAGCACCGATTCCGTGTTGCCTTCATATTCTTCCATCAAACGGCTCTGCTCGGCAATCATCTCCTCGCACGCATGGACACAGTTATCGCAAATATACGTGCCGTCGGTGGAGGGAATTAAAAACAGAACCTCTTTTTCGCTTCTTCTGCAAAAGGAGCAGTGGCGAAGCTTTTCATCGTTTGTGGTGGACATAGAAACCTACCTTCACTCAGATTCTTTTCTCAATGACTTTATCGATCAGACCGTATTCTGCCGCCTCTGCAGCAGTCATGAAATTATCACGTTCGGTATCCCGCTCAATGGTATCAAGCGATTTACCCGTATTTTCTGCCAGAATTTTATTCAGCTTTTCACGCGTGCGGAGAATGTGATCTGCATGGATCTTGATATCGCTTGCCTGTCCCTGCATACCGCCCAAGGGCTGATGGATCATGATCTCGGCATTGGGAAGCGCAAACCGCTTACCCTTTGTACCGGCAGAAAGCAAAAACGCACCCATACTCGCCGCCATACCGACACAAATGGTGGAAACATCGCATTTGATATATTTCATTGTATCGTAGATGGCAAAGCCTGCACTGACAGAGCCGCCGGGACTGTTGATATAAAACGAAATATCCTTTTCCGGATCCTGCGCCTCAAGAAGAAGCAGCTGTGCAACAACGAGCGAAGCGGTTGCATCGTTGACCTCATCCGACAAAAAGACGATACGATCCTTCAGAAGACGGGAATAAATATCGTACGAGCGTTCTCCAAGAGAGGTCTGCTCAACGACCATTGGTACGAGTGGCATAATGATTTACCTCCGAAAAATATTGTATTGAAAACGGCTTCGCCCGAACGACAGGCGAAGCCGTTTTAGATTACTTGTTTTTGATAACGGCTTTTTCTTTAACGAGATCCATGGCAGCCTTCACCTTGAGGTCCTGAGCGATATCGTCGGAAGAAACCATCTGACGCACCTGCTCCTCGGGAACATTGTATGCCTCTGCAATGCGCTTATATTCCGCATCTACGTCCTTTTTGCCTGCAGTAAGCTTTTCTGCCTTTGCGATCTTTTCGAGAACGAGGCGAACCTTTACCTGCTTCTCGGCTTGGGGACGAAGCTGCTCGCGAAGCTTGTCAAGATCCATGCCGGTGTACTGGAAGTAGGTCTTGAGATCGAGTCCCTGCATACGGAGACGACTATCATAGTCACGAACATAATTCTCGGTCTCGGCAACAAACATCGCCTCGGGAATATCTGCTTTCATGTTCCCGATAAGCGTTTCCAAAAGCTTTTCCTCAACCGCAGCATCGGCTTCCTTGTCGTTTCTCTCCTGAATTTTTGCCTTAACGCTCTCTTTATATTCAGCAAAGGTATCAAATTCGGAAACATCCTTTGCAAACTCATCATCGAGGACGGGAAGCTCTTCAACCTTGAGTGCGTTCAGCTTGCACTTAAACACAGCAGGCTTACCGGCAAGCTCCTTTGCCTGGTAATCCTCGGGGAAGGTAACGTTAACGTCGAACTCGTCGCCAATGTTTTTGCCAACGATCTGATCCTCAAAACCGGGGATAAACTGACCACTTCCGAGCGTGAGGCTGTGTCCCTCTGCCTTGCCGCCTTCAAACGCCTTCTCATCGACAAAGCCCTCAAAGTTGATATTTGCGATATCGCCGTTCTGAGCTGCACGATCGGTTACATCGATCGTACGTGCATTGCTCTTGCGCGTTCTTTCAATATCGGCAAGAACATCCTCTTCGCTCACAACCTTAGCATCTCTTTCTACTTCAATGCCGAGGTAATTTTCAATCTTAACGTCGGGCTTAACCGCAACCTTAGCAACGAAGATAACTGCTTCGTCGTTCATATCCTTAATATCGATATCGGGCTGACCGACCATGTTAAGCTTCGATTCCTTGAGAGCTTCTTCAAATGCAGCGGGCATGCAGTCATTGATCGCCTCTTCAAAGAACACGCCTTCGCCGTACAGCTTTTCCACCATAAAGAGAGGAGCCTTGCCCTTTCTGAAACCGGGAACGTTCATTTTTCCGATATTCTTTTTGTAAGCCTTCTGCTTCGAAGCGTTGAACACTTCCTTTGAAACCGAAAACTCCAGGGTATAGGTGCTTTTCTCCGCCTTTTCCTTTTTAATGAGACTCATTTTTGTTTCCTCCAAAGTTTATATCTTAAAATTAATTAAAAACTATCAATTGTATCATCAACTATAGTATTTTACATGATTTGCCTCGCAATGTCAAGTTATTTTGCAAAGAAAA
This sequence comes from Eubacteriales bacterium, assembly GCA_045613265.1. GTDB lineage: Bacteria > Bacillota > Clostridia > Oscillospirales > CAG-272 > UBA1740. The sequence goes on from JAZLAP010000097.1 coordinate 5,965, forward strand.
ACATATTTTTTCGAAAAATAACAAAATCAACCATAAAACGAAGCGGGAAATATGGGGCATGGGCAAAAATTCAAGAAATCCGCCGAAATCAAAGCATACGAAACACCGTCTGCTTCGAAGGAGCGCGGAACGGTGTAAGTACCGTGTATGTGTCCGAAAAAAACTCGCTTAATGCGATTTTTTTGCAAAACCTCTGCAATTTCTGTGATCACCTGCCCGTTCCAGATCGGCGGAAAATGCAGAAAAGCCAAACGCTCCTTGTCAGATGTCTCCGATAGCAAGCGATCGGCGGCATCAATCGACAATTGAAGCCGTGCTGCCTCTCGCAAAATCATTTTCTGATAATCGGTCTCGGGCGGGATCTTATCACCGCTCGGATCGTAATACCAGCCGCGTGTACCGCAAATCACAAAATCCTCGCAAAGATACGCATTATTGTAAAGAAGCGATATTGACGTCATCCGATTTTCGGCAAAGAACCTTTCGGTCTTCGCTGCCGTCGTCCACCAAAAATCATGGTTGCCTTTTCCGATGATCTTTTTCCCGGGCAATGACTCAAGAAAAAGGAAATCGGGCAGAGCATCGCTAAGCGTAAGTCCCCACGAAATATCACCGGGAATCACAACAGTGTCTTCATCCGTAACAATTGCTCTCCAATTTTTATTCAGTTTTTCGGTATAGTCGTTCCAACGCCGTCCGAACACATCCATCGATTTATCGGGATGCGCAACCGAAAGGTGAAGATCGGCAATAACGTAAAGTGACATTCTTTTCTCCCACGTGAATAAAAATGATCGGTATCGGAAAAAGTAATAAGCGAGAGGCATCCGCAATCGGACGCCTTAGCCACATCCGAATACAGAAAGGGAAGTATTATGAACGGAAAATGCGAAAACAACGCTTGCTACAAGAAGCAGATCAAGGGTATCGTCTGTGACGTAAAGGATTGCACCTATCACGAGGGCGAAAACGATTGCTGTGCCGGTCAGATCGCCGTCGGCCCCGCAAGCGCACACTGCTCGAGCGAGACCGTGTGTGCAACCTTTAAGCCTCGCGAAGAAAACACCTGATCATTCTTCGGCAAAGGCGAGAACCGTTTTCTTCATATCGCACGCATCGATCGTGTCGGTGAAGCGAACGGTGCGCGAAGCGATGTCCTTTAAAGCGTAATGCACGGGTACGTCCGTATACGCGGAAAGCGCATCGCAAGCATCGAGCGCATCGGCAGGAGTTTCTTTCCCGAGCGCACTGTATACGTCTGCCGCAAACTTAAAGGGGCTTGCCGTGGAAGCGAGAAGCATTTTGCGATCGCTTCCGCTTTCTTTTTTGTAAGCGACGGCGGCGTGATACGCAACCGCGGTATGCGTGTCGATGAGGTAACCCTCACGCTCGTAGAGGCAACGGATCGTCTTACGCGTTTCCTCTTCGTTCGTGTAATATCCTTTGAAGCTATCCGAAATCAAGGCAAATTCCTCGGCAGAAATCTTGTATTTGCCATTTTCATTCAATTCCTTCATATATCCTGCCGTCTTTACGGGTCCGGCAACGAGATACAAAAGGCGCTCGAGGTTGCTCGAGATCAGAATATCCATCGAAGGGGAAATGGTCGTATGGAACGCGCGATTACGGTTATACTCACCCGTTGCAAGAAAATCGGTAAGAACGTTATTACAGTTCGAAGCACAAACGAGAGTGGCAATCGGAAGCCCCATGCATTTTGCGATATACGCAGCAAAAATATTACCGAAATTGCCGGTAGGCACTACTACATTGATCTGTTCACCATCGGCAATCTTCTCTTCTGCCAGAAGCTTTGCATAAGCAT
>JAZLAP010000098.1:0-5724 GCA_045613265.1 Eubacteriales bacterium
GGTGACATCGGTCCTGCGGCAGGCATGCCGGTCATGGAGGGCAAGGCGGCTCTCTTCAAGGCATTTGCAGACGTTGATGCCTTTCCGCTTTGCATCAAATCAAAGGACGTTGACGAGATCGTGCGCACGGTATACCTTCTCTCGGATTCCTTCGGCGGTGTGAACCTTGAGGACATCTCGGCACCGCGCTGCTTCGAGATTGAACGCCGCCTCAAGGAGATCTGCGATATTCCCGTCTTCCACGACGATCAGCACGGTACGGCGATCGTAGTCGCTGCCGCACTGATGAATGCGGTGCGCGTCGTACAAAAAGATCTGTCGCGTGTGCGCGTCGTCATTAACGGTGCGGGCAGTGCGGGCATTTCGATCGGCCGTCACCTTCTCAATATGGGCGTTACCGATCTCACGATGGTCGACCGCTTCGGTATCATCTACGAGGGCAAAGAGGAAAACAACGCGGCGCAGGAGGAGATCGCGCATATCACAAACAAGCGTGGTATCAAGGGCAATCTCGCCGATGCCCTTTGCGGTGCCGACGTATTCATCGGCGTTTCTGCACCGAACATCGTTTCGCGCGAGATGATCGCCTCGATGAACGCGGGCGCGATCGTCTTCCCGATGGCAAATCCCGTTCCCGAGATCATGCCCGACGAAGCAAAGGCGGGCGGTGCCGCCGTCGTCGGTACGGGCAGAAGCGACTACCCGAATCAGATCAACAACGTGCTTGCCTTCCCCGGCATCTTCCGCGGTGCGCTCGACTGTCGCGCTCGTTGTATCAACGAAGAGATGAAGGTCGCTACCTCACGCGCACTCGCCGCACTCGTGTCGGACGACGAGCTTTCGCCCGAATACATCATTCCGAACGCACTTGACAAGCGCGTTGCAAGCGCAGTCGCCAAAGCCGTGATCGAGGCGGCGCGCGAAACCGGCGTTGCAAGAATATAAGGGCGATTCGCGCATTGCCGCCACCTCATATAAAAGCAACGGACGATTCTCATAACGAAAAACGACAGGTTTACGCTGTGCCTTCAAGGACATAGCGCGAACCTGTCGTTCTTTTTTCGCAGGAATTTTTCGTAGAAAATTATCTGTCCATGTCGATCAATACGGCCCTGCATGGCGAACCGTCCGCTGAGGACAAATTAAGCGGTGCGGCGTTTAAGCAATAAACGCCTTCCGCAACCTCTGCCAAACGGATCCCTTCAAGCAGGATAACGCCTGCACCCAAAAGAATACGATGCACTGCCATCGGTGCATTATGCGGGCCGACCGTCTGCGATTCATTTCCCAGAAGCAAGAGTCCGGTATCAGCGAACACCTGTGCGGCTTCGGCGGAAACCTCCGCGTCACCTTTGATCAGGAGTCTTCTTGCGGCTTCCGCATTCTGTTTTTTCGCTTCTGCTACGATCTTTGCTGCATCTTCACCGGTAATAGTTCCGTGATGCTCCGCCACGTACGCCATCCCCACGACCGCCGCAAGGTCGATCGTGTCCACGGTTTTTCCGCCCTTTATAAAATGAAACGGTGCATCGATATGTGTACCGTTGTGTGCACACATGCTGAACGCCGTCAGGTTGTACAAGTCGCCCTTTTCCATAGAGGCAAGCACCTTTTTTTCGGGCGTGGGATCGCCGGGATATACCCGACACGCGAACACCTCTTGTGAAATATCGTAAATTTTCATCTGTCTTTTCTTCCCCGGGATCCTTATTACGTTATTTGAGGTTTGTCTTTTCGATAGCAGGTTTCTTTCAATTTCATTATAGCACAAAATCGGCAGAGAAACAACCTCTCTGCCGATTTTTGTATGTTTTCCTTCAAAATTTGTATGTTTTCCTTCAATAAAAATCGAACGGAGTGCTTCCCGGTTTAAAACATCTTCTTTGCTTCACAATAGATGCAGCGACAGATGCGCCTTTCTCTTTCGGTCACACGGAATACCTGACGGAGATCGCGCTCCTCGGATGTAATACAACGTGCATTTTCACAGGTCATCGTATCGGTGAGATAGCTTGCGCCGTCGTCGCCGCTTGTCGGATCGGGGTTGTTTTTCGCATCCTCAAGAAGCATAAGGATCAGTGCCATGCGCATATATTTGCCGTTCAGAACCTGCTTGAAATATGCGGCGCGCGGATCTGCGTCAACGCGGGTGCTGATCTCGTTCACACGCGGCAACGGATGCAAAATCGAGAGGTCGGGCTTTGCGTTTTCCAGCTTTTCGGGCGTTAAGATATAGCAATCCTTCAGCCTTTCGTACTGTGCCTTATCGGTAAAGCGCTCGCGCTGGATACGCGTCATGTAAAGAACGTCAAGCGACGGCATAGCCGCATCGAGATCGGTGGTCTCGCGGTAGGTCATGCCGCTTTTTTTGATGACCTCGTTTTTGACGTAGCTCGGAAGCCGAAGCTCCTCGGGCGAGATCAGAACGACCTCAATGCCCGCATAGCGTGAGAGTGCCGCGATCAGTGAATGTACGGTTCGACCGTATTTGAGATCGCCGCAGAAGCCGACCGTCATGCGGTCGAGTCTTCCCTTCTCGCGTGCAATCGTAAGCAGATCGGCAAGCGTCTGTGTCGGGTGTGCGTGTCCGCCATCCCCCGCATTGATAACCGGAATGCCTGCGTTGAGCGATGCAACGTAGGGTGCCCCCTCCTTCGGGTGGCGCATGGCGATAATATCGGCATAGCAACCGATCACGCGCGCGGTATCGGCAATGCTTTCGCCCTTTGATGCCGAGGAATTTGATGCCTCGGAAAAGCCGATCACGCTACCGCCAAGCTCCAGCATTGCCGCCTCAAAGCTGAGACGGGTGCGTGTGGACGGTTCGAAGAAAAGCGTTGCGAGTTTTTTGCCCTTGCACGCCTCACTGTACTTTTCGGGATTCTGCATAATATCGATTGCTTTGTCGATCAAGGCGTACAGCTCCTCGACCGACAGATCGGGAATGTCAATGAGACTTCTCATTATTTCGTGATCCAGCTCTCGTCAGAGGGATTGTTACGGAATGCGATGAGACGCTGTACGTCCTCTCTGCGAATGTAGCCCTCCTCGGCTGCGGTCGCGGCGATCACGTCAAAGTTCGTGAGCGAAATATTCTTTACGTTTGCGGCGGCAAGGCGGTCGATGCCCTTCTGCATGCCGTAGGTAAAGATCGAAACGATACCGAGCACCTCTGCACCCGCATCGCGGAGCACGTTGACGACCTCAATAACGCTGCCGCCCGTCGAGATCAGATCCTCAACAACGACGACCTTCTGTCCCTTTTCGAGTCTACCCTCGATCTGGTTCTGTCTGCCGTGATCTTTTGCGCCCGAGCGAACATAGCCCATCGGAAGGTCAAGAATGTGTGCCGTGATGGCGGCGTGCGCAATACCTGCGGTCGAGGTACCCATCAGCACCTCGCAATCGGGATAATTTTCGCGGATGAGCGTGGCAAGCCCGTTCTCAACGTCGGTACGCACCTTGGGTGCGGTCAATGTGAGGCGGTTATCGCAATACACGGGGCTTTTAATACCGCTTGCCCAGGTAAAGGGCTCTTCAGGGCGGAAAAATACCGCCTTAATCGAGAGAAGGTCTTTTGCAATCAACTTTTCCATCTGTATATCCTCCGTAAAACGATTTTGTCTTTAGTGATTTCTGCGATCAATCGCAAAATTCGCTGACACAGCGCATGTATGCAGCAACAGGATCGGCGGCGGCGGTGATCGGTCTGCCGACGACGATATAGTCGGAGCCAATGCGCTTTGCCTCGGCAGGCGTCATAACACGCTTCTGGTCACCGACATCCCCATCAGCAAAGCGAACACCGGGGGTAACGGTGAGAAATTGCTTGCCGCAGGTATCGTGTACCTTACCCGCCTCAAGAGGTGAGCATACAACGCCGTCAAGTCCTGCCGTCTTGGCGTTGGATGCGTAATGCATCACCACGTCCGCGATCGGCTTTTCGATCAGAAGATCCTTTTCCATGCTTTCCTGATCGGTCGAGGTCAGCTGCGTGACCGCGATCAGGATCGGGCGCGTACCGTCGGGGCGCGTCAATCCCTCAAGTGCCGCCTCCATCATGCGGCAGGTACCCGATGCGTGGAGATTCGTCATATCCACGTCGAGCCTCGATAAAACCGCCATCGCTTTTTTGACGGTGTTCGGAATGTCGTGAAGCTTCAGATCAAGAAATATCTTGTGTCCGCGGCGCTTGATCTCGCGCACAATAGACGGACCTTCTGCGTAATATAACTCCATTCCTATTTTTACGAACGGCTTTTTACCCTCGAATTTGTCCAAAAATGCAAATGTTTTCTCCGCGCTGTCAAAGTCGCAGGCGATGATAACGTCTCTTCCCATTATTTGATACCTCCGATAATTTCCTTAAGCGTCTTGATGCCGTACTTATCCATAACGGCAGGAAGTGCTTCTATAATCTTTTTTGATGCGTAGGGATCGACAAGGTTGGCGGCACCCACCTCAACGGCGGTCGCGCCGGCAAGCATCATTTCGATCACATCCTCGGCAGTGGATACGCCGCCCATTCCGATCACGGGGATCTTCACAGCCTGCGCGACCTGCCATACCATGCGGAGCGCTACGGGAAACACGGCGGGGCCGGAATAACCGCCTGTAATATTTTTGATGATCGGGCGGCGCGTGGCAAGATTGATACGCATGCCCATCAAGGTGTTAATCAGCGATACGCCGTCGGCACCGTTCTCCTCACACGCCTTGGCGATCGATACGATGTCGGTGACGTTGGGGGAAAGCTTGATGATCACAGGCTTCGCCGTCAGCTTTTTCACCTCACGGGTGACCTCGCCCGCTGCCTCGGGTGACGTGCCGAAGCTCATACCGCCACCGTGTACGTTCGGGCAGCTGATGTTGATTTCAAGCCAACCCACCTCAGGACATTTGTCCAGCCTTGCGGCGACCTCGCAATATTCGTCAAGCGAAAAGCCGCCGACGTTTGCCATCACAGGCTTGTGAAATACCTTTCGCATCTTCGGCAACTCATCACGAATAACGGCATCAACGCCCGGATTTTGCAATCCGACGGCATTCAGCATACCCGACGGACATTCGGCAATACGCGGGGTAGGATTGCCAAAGCGCGGTTCGCGTGTCGTTCCCTTAAAGGAGAAGGTGCCGAGGATATTGATATCGTAAAACTCGGCAAACTCGGCGCCATAGCCGAAGGTACCGCTGGCCGGGATGATCGGATTATCAAGCGGAAGTCCGCAAAGCTCAACACTCAGTCTTCCCATAAGATCTCTCCCTTCTTCATAACGGGTCCTTCTTTACAGATACGCTTGTAGCCCGTGATCGTTTTGCAGGAGCATCCCATGCATGCGCCGAAGCCGCAGCCCATACGCTCCTCAAAGCTAAGCTCACCGTCGGTGACCGATGCGCGGTAAAGTGCCTTCAGCATCGGCTCGGGGCCGCAGGAGTAAAAGTAAGAATATTCGATATTTTTCATCGCATCGGTCACGTAGCCGTGCACGCCGTACGAGCCGTCAACGGTAGCAACGTACACGTCGCAGCCAAGCGCGCGGAATTCGTTTTCGTAAAAGATCTCGCTTTCCGTATTGAAGCCGAGAACGACCGACACCCGCTTTCCCTCTTTGCGAAGCTCGCGCGCCGCCCAGTAAAGGGGCGGAACGCCCACGCCGCCGCCCACGAGAAGCGGCGAATTTCCCGCAAGCGAGAGGTCATAGCCGTTTCCAAGATCGGTGAGAA
>JAZLAP010000099.1:0-8499 GCA_045613265.1 Eubacteriales bacterium
GTATCTGCGGTGCAGGATCTTCTCGAAAACGGCAAAACGAAAAAAATGAACGGCTTTTACTCGAAGAAAACCGGAAAGACCTTTTCGGGAGCCTTGAAGATCGATGACGGAAAGGTAGTGTTCGATTTCGGATGAATGAGATAAAATACGCATTGTTTGACGTAGACGGTACGCTCGTCGACAGTATGCAATACTGGCAGACGGGAGCGACCGAATATCTGATGAAAAAGGGAAGCATGGAAAGGCTTCCCGAGGAGATAAGCGAAAAGCTGAAAACGCTTTCCGTTGTGGAAGGCGTGATGCTTCTTGTAGAAAGCTTTCCCGATCTGATGCGGGACTTCAGTTTTAAATCCTTCCACGACATTATCGGCGCACACTACGAGCAGGACGTTTCGCTTCGTCCGGGTGTTCCCGCGCTCCTTTCCTACCTTGCATCGCGCGGTATCCGTATGGCGATCCTGACCGCAAGCTTTGAGGATCTGGTGGAGAAGCTTTTCAAGCGTTTCGGGATTGACGGATACTTTGAATTTATTTTTACGGGCAAGGATTTTCCGAAGGGGAAAGCCGATCCTGCGATCTTCCGCGCGGCACTCGACCGCTTTTCGACAACGCCTGAGGAGACGGTGCTTTTTGAGGATGCCTATTACAGCGCCAAGACCGCAGATGCAATGGGTATTCGCATCGCCGCCATTCGTGACGAAAGCGAAAAGGATTGGGATAAGCTTTCGGCGATTGCCGAGTTTTCCTTCGACGGCGGCGTGTATCTGCCGTCTATATATGAAAAAATGTAAATTTTAATATACATTTTATTGCTTTTGATTAAAAGGAGATTTGATTATGAACCGTTACGAATCCGCAAGAGAAATTTTTCGCTCGTATGGGATTGACACCGAGGCGGCGATTGCAACGCTTGCCTCCGCTCCTGTTTCGCTTCATTGCTGGCAGGGCGACGATGTCAACGGCTTTGACAGCGTTGGCCCCTTGACCGGCGGCATCCAGACGACGGGTAACTACATGGGACGTGCGCGCACACCCGAGCAGCTGATGCAGGACATTGACAAGGTGCTTTCGCTCTGCCCCGGCAAAAAGAAGCTCAATCTGCATGCCTGTTACGCCATTTTTGAAAACGGCGAGTACGCAGACCGCGATGCGATCGAGCCGAAGCATTTCCGCCGTTGGGTGGAGTTCGCCAAAGCGCGCAACATGGGCATCGATTTTAATCCTACTTTTTTCTCGCATCCTATGATGAAGGATGGCCTGACACTTTCCTCGCCCGATCCCGAGGTGCGCGCCTTCTGGATCCGTCACGGCAAGGCGTGTATCCGTATTTCCGAATATTTTGCAAAGGAAACCGGCGTTCCCTGCGTCATGAATATCTGGACGGGCGACGGCTACAAGGATATTCCCGCCGACCGCCTCTCTCCCCGCCGCCGCTATATTGAGGCGATCGAGGAGATTCTCTCCGAGCCGCACGATAAGTCACTCGTAAAGCCCTGTGTCGAGTCCAAGGTGTTCGGTATCGGTGTGGAATCCTATACCGTTGGCTCCGGAGAAACGGCGCTTCTCTTTGCGGCAACGCACGAGGGATGCCTGCCTTTGATGGATAACGGACACTACCACCCCACCGAGGTCGTTTCCGACAAGATCCCTGCGCTTCTTGCCTATTTCCCCGAGATCGCGCTTCATATTACCCGTGCCGTTCGTTGGGATTCGGATCATGCGGTGATCTTTGACGATGAAACGCGCGAAATGGCGCTGGAGATCGTGCGCAACAACGCACTTGACCGTGTTTATATGGCACTGGACTATTTTGATGCAAGCATCAACCGCATTGCCGCATGGACGGTCGGCTTCCGTTCGTGGCAGAAGGCTCTCCTTTCGGCTCTTCTCACGCCGAATGCCGCTCTTGCCGAAATGCAGGAGACGGCAAGCTTCACAAAGCTTCTCGTTTACCGCGAGGAGATGCGCAATCTTCCCGTTGCCGATGTCTGGCAGGAGTATTGCCGCCGTGCGGGCGTTCCTGCTGACGAAAGCTGGTACGAGGACGTTATGCGTTATGAGAAGGACGTGCTTGCGGCACGTGAGGCATAAGTGCAATATATATAAGAAAGAAAGCCTATATGACGAAAGCCACCGACTTGTCGGTGGCTTTCGTCATATAATGTAAACTATAGTTTACATTTTTTGCGCTTTTACGACAGCAGTGACGCATTCCTGTGCGAGAATGACGTCGCTTTCCGCAATCGGCTCGTCGAAGTCGCGGAAGCGGTTGCCGATGACACTGTTTCCCGTCAGAGTGGTGTAATAGGCAAGCGCGGCCGCGTAGCGTCCGAGACCGTAAGAAAGATGGAAGCCGTCGCGGTGCAGAGACGGAACACCGCGAGAAAGCAGCATGCCGATCACGCTTCCCGACGGGATCAGGCGGTCGGCGTTGATCCTTTCCTTTGCGAGGGCGTAGGCATGATGTACTTTTTCAAACATTTCACCGTAGGTCTCCACGCCGATGACCTCGCGCAGTCTCTCTATGTGGCTTTCGTAGCCCCAGGTTTCGTGGATCACCTGCTTTGCATTCGGGGCGAGCGTGCGGACGTACTCCGACAATTCCGAAAGATGTGGCTCGTAACTCGCAAAATCAACGCTGTAGCGGCTTGCCTGCTGCATCGTGACAAAATCCCATTCGTCGCTGAGGAGCGCATCCTTGATCGAGGAATAGGTGTCGGTTTCCTGCCCGTCAAGATAGATACGGTAATTGGCGGCGTTATCGCGGACGTTTTGCATATGCGTTTCGAGAGAGCAACCGCCGATAAAGAGGTTTTTCACCGAAAGCGTTACACCGTCGGCGCGGGCGATCTCGGTAAGATAGCGTGTAGCATCTACCGAAAAGCTGTTTCCGATACAAAGAATTTTCATTGATTTTTTTCCTCTCTTTCTGCCGCCATATCAAGGCGCTTATTACGAACGTACATGAGAAGGTCGGCACCGACCATGACAAAGTTCAGGACATAGAAGAAAAGCACGTACCATTTCTGTGCAAATGCAGCCATATATGCCTCGTTGACGAGCTTCGATGCGATGCCGGCAATATAGCCGAAGAAGATGAGAAGGAGGAAGGGGAGACTTTTTCCCTTTGTTGTGCGTGCCTTGTAGGATTTCATGACGTTGAGCGGCCAGGAAATACCGAAGGATAGGATCATTGTGATTTCAAGAATTTCTGCGGCGAGTGACATGGTTTATTCCTTTCCTAACGAAGATACCTTCATCATATCACAACGCCGCAATTGTTGCAAGAATGAAATATTATATAGCAGATTCACTTGAAAGTTACAGTAAACTGTGTTATACTATATATGCAGAATGAAAGGAGACCGACATGGAGCTTTTACAGTTGACCTATTTTTGCGATGCCGCGGAGAGCGAGAATTTCTCAAAAACCGCAGAAAAGTATTTTGTTCCGCCGTCTAATATTTCGCAAAGCGTGAAAAGGCTCGAAGCCGAACTTGGCGTGCCGCTTTTTTCAAGAAACGCCAACCGTGTGCGGCTGAATAATGCGGGGCGCGCCTTTTATGAGGAAGCGCGTCAGGCACTTTTGTATATCGAAAAAGCCAAGGCTGCCGTTGCGCTCAACGGCACTCCCGAAAGCATTCGCATCAATATTCATATTGACCGCCGTGTGGTGATGCAGGTGGTGGAGCGTTTTCGCGTGGCATATCCGAGCATTGCGATCGCCGTCACGCACGGCTCCCGCACCGATCTCTCGGATTTTGACATTGTTGTCAGCGACCGACCGACCGTCGATACGGATTTTACATCCGAAAGGGTGGCAGAGGAGGCGATCGTGCTGGCAGGGCGGCAGGATGTTTTTCCTGCTTCGATGGATGCCGAAACGCTTCGGGAAATGCCCTTTATCACGATGAGCCGCGGAAACAGCCTGTACGCGATCACAGAGGAGATCTGTGCCGCAATCGGCTTTCGTCCATGTATCGCCCTCGAAAGCGAGGATCCCTTCTATATAAGGAAATGTGTCGAGCTTGGGCTGGGGCTTGCATTTGTTCCGGCTTTGTCGTGGAAGGGACAGCTTTCCCGCAATATCGTCATGAAAAGCCCCGTCACGTATATGCGCAATATTTACGTTTCGGTGCGCCGCGACCGAAGCACCCCCGCCTACGTTGACAATTTCAGGCGTATGCTGGTCGAGGAGTTCCAAAAATGAAAAAGCCGCACGGCAGCGTGACCTTCCGATAGGAGTATCACACTGTTGTGCGGTTTTTTTCTAAAATCCGTTTTTATAGAGCAATGCGCGCCGCTCCTCGGCGGTGGCATCGGCGGGGATTTGCGACAAAAGCATATCCCTCAGCGTGGAAAAATCCAAGCTTCCGCTCTGTTCGGCATCCGCAATCGCTTCCTCAATATCGGCACGGCGGTAGCCTTTTTTCATAAGCTCGGCGACGAGGCGCTGCTTGCCGTATAATTTCCGTGTCGCCAACTCCGGTACGTAACGCGAAAGCTGCTCCTTGTCGGACAGATATCCGCGCGCAATCAGGCTTTCAACGGCGTGTACCGCCGCATTGCGCGAAAAGCCGCGAAGCGTGAGCTTTTTATAGAGTGCCGATGCACTGTTGTCGGATGCGGCAAGGATGGCGAACGCACGGTTAAGGGCATCCTGCTTCTCGCTTTCGCGCAGAAGAATGGCAAGATCGTCCTTATGCATTCTGTCTCCCGCCTTCGGCGCACCGGCTTCGATATAGTCCTCACGCGGAACCGTCACGGTTTTTTTCTTTTTCTTTTCTCCCTCAAGGAGAAGCGTGACACGGAGATTTCCGTCTGCCTCTTCTTTGACCGAGAGAAGGGATTCTATCATAATTCGTCCTCGGGAAGCTCAAAGTCGCGGATGTCGTAGTCGTCATCCTCGTCCGCGTTCTCCGCATCCTCGTCGTCCAGCGCACGGTTTTTCAGCTCCTCGCGGATCTTGGCTTCCAGTTCAGCAAGCATGGCGGGGTCCGATTCAATGTATTTACGCGCATTGTCACGCCCCTGTCCGATGCGGTTGCCGTCGTAGGAGAGCCAGGAGCCGCTCTTTTCGATGATGCCCGTAGACACGCCGACGTCAAGGATTTCCCCGATCTTGGAAATGCCCTTGCCGTAAAGAATGTCAAATTCTGCGGTGCGGAAGGGCGGCGCGACCTTGTTCTTCACGACCTTGCACTTGACACGGTTGCCGTATATGTTGTCGCCGCTTTTCAGAGTTTCGGATTTGCGAATGTCAATACGAACGGAGGCGTAGAACTTGAGCGCACGTCCGCCGGTCGTGACCTCGGGGTTGCCGTACGCCGTACCGACCTTTTCGCGGAGCTGGTTGATAAAGATAACAACGCAGTTGGACTTTGCGATCGCGCCGCTGAGCTTGCGCATCGCCTGCGACATGAGGCGTGCCTGCAGACCGACGTGGTTGGCACCCATTTCGCCGTCAATTTCCTGTCGCGGTACGAGCGCTGCGACCGAGTCAATGACGATGACGTCAATGGCACCCGAATTGGCAAGTGCCTCTGCGATCTGGAGAGCCTGCTCGCCGTAATCGGGCTGCGAGACTAAGAGATTATTGATATTGACACCGAGCTTCTTTGCGTAGGTGGGATCGAGTGCGTGCTCGGCATCGATGAATGCCGCTTCGCCGCCCGCCCTCTGCGCCTCGGCGATGACCTGAAGCGCAACGGTGGTCTTGCCTGAGGATTCGGGACCGTAGATCTCAACGATACGTCCGCGCGGAACACCGCCAATGCCGAGGGCACTGTCAAGAGAGAGAGAGCCTGTCGAGATCGCGCTGACGTTCAACTGCGTGGCTTCGCCAAGACGCATGATCGTCCCCTTTCCGCAATCGCGCTCAATGCGGGAAAGTGCGGTTTCCAGCGCAAGCTTTTTGTCGCCCTTCGCATCCTTTATGTCTTTTTCGACGGTCTTTGCCGTTTTCTTTGTTGCCATAATCAATCTCCTTTAGCTTGTTTTTTCTTCGCTATCAGTATATCATAAGCTGTGTCCGATAAAATGGACACGCTTTCGCTTACAGTACAAGACGGATGGCACCCTCTGCACGCACGCGGAGCAACATTGCCGCCCCGGTTCCGAAGATCGAGTCAATAACGGCAACATAGCCGTCTGCAAGCTCCTTCTTTACGAAAACCTGGATCGTACCGGCAAAGCCACCGCCGTGAACGCGCCACGCGCAATCCTTACCGCCGAGCAGTCCCTCGGTCACCGCAAGAGCAAGCGAGAGGCCCTGTTCCTCAACGTTTTTCACCGTATAGACGTTCTGCAAAAATTTAAAAGAGGAGTCGCCCGATGCGAGAATGCCGCGGAGAAACGCGGGAAGATCTCCGTTCCTGAGAGCCTCTGCGATCACGGGAACACGCGCGTTTTCACGCACAAAATGCAGGGCACGCAGAACGGCACGGTCGCCTGCCGCTTTGCGCAGAACGGGAATGTTCTGGATGATCTCCTGTTCTTCGACCGAGCGGAGCACGTCGTGTCCGAAGTAGGAGGCAATTTTTTTCATTTCGGCAGGAACCGAGGCGTAATCGTCGTTGAGGTCGGCATGGTTACCGCCCGTGTTGACGATGCACAGCTCGTAGCCCGCATCGGAGAGGCTGAACGCGATCGGATCGATCACGGGCGTTTCGGTTTTTTCAAAGTCGATGGCAACGAAGCCGCCGACGGCGCACGCCATTTGATCCATCAGTCCGCAGGGCTTGCCGAAGTATGCGTTCTCGGCGTACTGTGCGATTTTTGCAAGCTCCTCGTTTTTGATGTTGCCGCCGTTGCAGAGGTGGGACAGAATATTGCCGATCATAACTTCAAACGCCGCGGAGGAGGAGATGCCCGAGCCCTTCAACACCTTGGTGGTCGTGTAAGCGTCAAAGCCGCAAACGGCATATCCGCGCTCGGTGAAGGCATTCAGCGTGCCTGCGATCAGAGCCTTCGAGGAATAGGGGCGGAAATTGTCCTTGTTTTTCGTATCAGCGATGGCAACGGCATCCTCGTCGTAGCCCTCACTCTTGACACGGCATATGCCGCTTTCATTTTTGGCGGCAACCGCAATGATATCACGGTCAATGGCGGCGGCAAGAACTCTGCCGTGGTTGTGGTCGGTGTGGTTTCCCGAGACCTCGGTGCGTCCCGGCACCGAGAAGAGGTAGATATCGTCCTTTTCGCCGTAGAGTGCCGTGAAGGCATCGACGGCGGCAATATAGCGCGCGGTTTCTCCTTCAATATCGCGGTAGAGGGCAGAATACTTACGAAGTGCGCCGTTTGCGAGTGCAGTTTTGAGTTCTTTTGTGTTCATGAGAGTTTTCCTTTGCGTTAATATGTATTGATATGATGATGTGTATGGATACTGTCTGTTGACATTGCTTTATATGGCGGTGTTTTTCAAAAATGCTTCGGCGAGGGCAAGCATTTCGTTCGTGACCTCGTCGGCATTTCGCATGTTGCCGTCCTCGCCGTCTATATAGACGGTAACGGCATCCTTCATTGCGTGAAACCACGTAAGCTGGCGCTTGGCGTATCGCCGTGTTGCCGTTTTCAGTGCCGCGACGGCATCGGCAAGAGACATTTCGCCGCGGATACAGGGAAGAAGCTCCTTATAGGCGATCGCCTGTGCGGCGGTCGTGTCGGGTAAAAGATGTCCGTCACGGTATAAGCGTTCGGTCTCGGCAATAAGACCGGCATCCAGCATCGCATCCGCGCGCCGCTCGATCCGTTCATACAGAAGAGCGCGGTCATGGAAGTCGAGAAGGATCGGAAGAAGCGTGATGTCGGGAGATTCTTGCTTTGATCGCGCATCCCATACGCTTTTCGCCTCGCCGGTCTCCTTGTAGATCTCCAGAGCGCGGATCACGCGGCGTACGTTATTTTTGTGCGTTGCCGCTGCCGAAATGGGGTCTACGGCATACAGCTCCTGCCAAAGCGCATCCTTGCCATCCTCAGATTCGGCTTTTTCAAGGCAGGATGCCCGAAAGGCTTCGTTTTTTACGTCGGGCATTGCGGCGTGTCTGCCGCTTCGCACGGCTTCGAGGTACAGTCCCGTTCCGCCCGAAAAGACAGGCAGATGTCCGCGTGCATGAATCTCTCTTGCCGCGCGCAGTGCATCAACGGCGTAATCTGCCGCACTGTAGGGCGCATTCGGCGGCAAAAAGTCGATGAGATGATGGACGGCGCGGCGTCGTTCCTCCGCGGTCGGCTTTGCTGTGCCGATCTCCATTTCCCGATAGATCTGCATGGAGTCTGCGGAGACGATCTCACCGGAAAGACGGGTGGCAAGTGCGATCGCCTGTGCGGTTTTTCCGCTTGCCGTCGGGCCTACAACGGCAATGGCATGAATCGGTTGCTTCATGACGGTGCGTACCGACGCTCGAGGAAGCGTAGAAGCTCGGTGTAAAATTCGCCCTTGCAAAATTCGTTATGCAGCTCGTGCCGCGCTTCGGGATATAGCTTCAGCGTGACGTCGGA
>JAZLAP010000100.1:0-2247 GCA_045613265.1 Eubacteriales bacterium
CAGTAACATGCCCTTATAGGGCTGAGCAAGCCACCGGCTTAGCCGGTGGTTATGACTGTTTTTATATGGGTGTGCATCTTTTGCGAAGGGCATCGACCTCTGCCGTCAATCGAATAGCATGATGGCGTACAAAACAAGCGATCCGCGCTGATCAAACCGGATCTCTACGTTGTAGCGATTGGCAGTATGCAGGTTTTCATCCACCGCAGTTACGGCAAAGCCCTGCGCTTCCATCGCCGTATCAAATTCGGCGAGCGTCGATTCGACGGTGAGACCGTAGACGCGGACGGTGGGGTCGGTGATTGCGACGAGCGTCACGTAGCGTTTTCCGTTTGCGTGTTGATTGACGCAGTATTTGACACAGTGCTCGGGATCGGTGGGGTATCCGCCGTCGGTCGAAACCGCGCTATAGCCCTTTTCATAAACGATGTCGCTGAGCCCGGAATGTGCGACAGCCGTATATTCGGAGAACAGATCCTCGCTTACCTCCTCTGTGATCCAGAGCGAAAGGTCGGTGTCTGACGGGCGATCGAGAAACCATTTGCTTGTATCCTCACAGCCGCAAAGCATTAGGAGCAAAAGGGCGGCGAGCGTAAAAGAGAGTATTTTCTTCATGATGCTTCTCCTTTGGTAAATTCTGCTTCTATTATATAATAAAGACCAACATTTGTCAAGACAACGCTGCAAATGTTCACGTAATTTCCCGAAGCCATCCACATTTCTTCACAAAAGGATAGAGCGCGAGGCGGTAGGGTAGCCCCAAAAAAGTGTGACTGCAAAGCCTCTCGCGCCGTAATAGGTGTCATGGCTTGACCGTGACGGAGAGGGAAAAAAAGGAGCAAAAATCGCTCCCTTTTTGCCGCTCGGTCTCGCCGCAGCATCTTTTCACTGCTTCGCACAGACAAAAAGCACCGTCCGCTTCCGTAGGGGAGCGGACGGTGCTTTTCTTTATTCGGCATCCTTCATCGAGAGGTTCATACGTCCCTTCTCATCGGTACCAAGGTACTTCACGCGAACCGTGTCGCCGACGTTGCAAACGTCCTCGACCTTCTCGGTGCGGGTCTTGGCAAGCTTCGAGATATGAACGAGACCTTCCTTGCCGGGAGCAAACTCAACGAATGCGCCGATCGGGATCACGCGGGTAACCATGCCCTCGTAGGTCTCGCCGGGAACCGGCTCGAACACGATCGCTTCGATGACCGCCTTTGCGGTGTTGGCGCTTTCGGGGTTTACGGCGGCGATGAAGATCGAGCCGTCGTCGTTGATGTCAATCTTGGCGCCGGTGTCGGCAACGATCTTCTGAATGGTCTTGCCGCCCTTGCCGATGACCTCTGCGATCTTGTCGGGATTGATCTGGATCGTGAGCATCTTGGGCGCATACTGCGAAACCTCTGCACGAGGTGCGGGAATTGCCTTCAGAATGTACTCGTCAATGATGTAGTCACGTCCCTTGTGGGTGGTTTCCAGAGCCTGCTTGATGATCGCGGGGGTCAGACCGTCGATCTTGAGGTCCATCTGGATCGAGGTGATCCCCTTGTGCGTACCGGCGACCTTAAAGTCCATATCGCCGTAGAAGTCCTCAAGTCCCTGAATGTCGATCATCGTATCCCACGAGCCGTCCTCGGCGGTGATCAGACCGCAGGAGATACCGGCAACGGGAGCCTTGATCGGAACGCCTGCATCCATAAGAGCGAGCGTCGAGCCGCAGACCGATGCCTGCGAGGTAGAGCCGTTGGAGCTTACGACCTCGGAAACGAGGCGCATTGCGTAGGGGAATTCCTCAACCGAGGGGAGAACCGGACGGAGGCTGCGCTCTGCGAGTGCGCCGTGACCGATCTCGCGGCGACCTGCCGAACGGAGCGCCTTGGCTTCACCCGTCGAGTAGCCGGGCATGTTGTAGTGGTGCATGTAACGCTTTTCGGTCTCTTCGTCAAGACCTTCAAGCATTTGCGCATCGGACATTGTGCCGAGCGTTGCAATCGTGAGAACCTGCGTCTGACCGCGAGTGAAGAGACCCGAGCCATGAACGCGGGGAAGGAGACCGACCTCTGCAGCGAGCGGGCGGATCTCATCCATACGGCGGCCGTCAACGCGCTTCTTGTCATTGAGAAGCCAACGGCGGACGATCTTCTTCTGGATCTTGTAGATCAACTCGGGAAGAACGGTAGCGAGATCGGGGTACTTTTCGCCAAAGGTTGCGGCAATATCCTCGGTAATGGGCTGCATCTTTGCATCGCGTACCGTCTT
>JAZLAP010000101.1:0-13898 GCA_045613265.1 Eubacteriales bacterium
CCAACGTCGCCGCAAAGCAGTCTGTCCATTGGACAGGGACGCATCATATCCGCCTTGATCTCTTCGATCGCGGCGAGCTGTGGCGCGGTCTCCTCAAAGGGAAAGGCGTTTGCAAATTCGCGTTCCATTACGCCGTCCTCGGGAAAGGCAAAGCCCGGCTTTCGCTGTCGCTCGGCGTAAAGACGGATGAGATCCTTGGCGATATCCTTGGCGGCACGCCTTGCCTTTTCCTTGGCGCGATACCAATCGGTGCCGCCAACGCGCGAGAGGCGAACACTGCCGTCTTCGGCGCGGGCACCGATATATTTCGAGATCGAATCAAGGCGGTCTGCGGGAATGTGGATCTTGTCGGTGCCTGCGTAGCGGATCGTGACGTAGTCACGCGTGACACCGCCGATCGTCATCGTGTCGATGCCCTCGTACTGTCCGATGCCGTGCGCATCGTGTACCACGTAGTCGCCCGGCGACAGCTCGGCATAGGAGAGGATGCGTGCGCCGGCACCGATCTTTTTCAAAACGCGGCGCGGTGTACGGCGGAGAAGGTTGCGGCGCGCACCTGCCGCTTGATTCATGGAGATCACGGCAATGCGTGCGTTCATCAGCTCAAAGCCCTCGGGATAGCGCGATACCGTCAGGGCAACACTGCCGTAGGGAAGCGAGACAAAGGCGGCTTCATTGTCGATGAGTATGGGCGACAAATCCTTTTCACGGAGAAGTCTTTCCAGCTCCTTTACGCCCGCATCGCTTTCGACGGCGATCAGGACGCGGTAGGAGCCGCGGACGAGGTTTTTGAGATCGTCGGCAAGCAAGGTCATATTGTCGCCGTAGGCAACACCCCCGCGCGTGCGGAAGCCGAAAAGTCCCGCAAGACGCATGCTACCCGTGCCGTCTGAAAAGGTGTTGATGTGAAGAGCAATGTTGTCGGAAAGACAGGCGTCGAAGGCGGCATTGGAAAGCGAAAAGCCGGCGGATTTTCCCGACAGAACGCCGTCCGAAACCAGTGCTTCGATCTCGGAGAGAGCGGATGCCTCGGCATCGGCGAGAGCCTTTTTGACGGCTACCGTTCCCATAATGCCGATGAGGGCGGCACCCGTATGCGAGGCGTAAGTGAAGAGCGTCGCGGGGGTCTCGTAGACGAGCGAAATATATTTGTCGCGGAAGGAGAGATCCATACCGTCCTCGATCATGCGAAGCTCCTGCCGCAGCGTTTCCTTTGCCGTTTCGGTTTCTGCCTTCGACAGTGCGTGGCTTGCCGCGCGCTTGATACGCTCGCGCGCCGTCGGATCAACCAGCACCTCGGTCGCAGGGAGCAAAAGCAGGCTGTCTGCCGCCTCGTAGACGCGTTGTGTGAGAAGGTCGAAGTGTCCCATGCGGTCGATCTCGTCGCCGAAAAATTCGATACGGATCGGCGCATCGCTTGCGGGAGAGAAGATGTCAAAGATGCCACCGCGCATGGCAAACTGTCCCGAGCCTTCCACCGTTTCCACGCGTGAAAAGCCCATTTCAAGGAGTGCATTCGCCAAGAGGAGCGGCTTTATCTCCTTGCCTGCCGTGAGATAAAGCCCGGTCTGCATCAGCTTTTCCTTCGGCATTGTGTATTGCATGGCGGCGGCAGGTGTCGTAACGGCAACAAAGCCCCCCGAAAGGAGACGCTGCAGGACCGAAAGGCGCATGCGCTCGTAATCGTGGGAGGCGGTGACGGCGTAGGTCACAAAATCGCGCTTCGGGTAGAAAAGCGCGGGGATATCGGCTTCGGTAAGAAAGGCGGCAAAACGCGATGCCTCGCCCTCGTCGGGGAACAAAAGGACGGCGTTACGCCCCGCTTTCACAATGTCGCGGAGCACTTCGGCGGCAAAGGCATCGACGGCACCGCCCGAAAGTCCGTTGGCGACGATCGGAAGATGACGGTCGGACGAAAGCTGTTCCTCAAGCGTTGCCCGAAGCTGGCGGAATTCGCGGTCCTCGCGGATCAAAGAGGTTACGGTTTTCACAATTTTTCCTTATTTTGAATATTTGGACATGGCGAGGTCGGTCTCGCCCTTCAGAATCATTTCGACCGCGGCGGCGGTGCTTTCGGCAGCGAGAGAGACGGCTTCCTTGTCCTTCTGATGGAAGCGTCCGAGCACCCATTCCACGAGGTCGTAGTCGGGCGACGGTTTTTGTCCGACACCGATTTTTATGCGCAAAAAGTCGGAGCTTCCCATCATTTCGATCAGACTTTTCAGACCGTTGTGACCGCCGGCAGAGCCTTTTTTGCGGATGCGGATCCGGCCGGGCGGAAAGCTGATGTCGTCGCATAGGATGATGACGTTTTCGGGAGAGATCTTGTAGAACCTCATCGCCTCGGCAACGGCAACGCCGCTACTGTTCATGTAGGTTTCGGGCTTCATAAGCAAAACGCGGATGCCGCTTATGTCTGTCTCTGCCGTCAGTGCGTGGAAACGCGCGCGGTCGATCCTTACGCCCGCCTTCTCGGCAATGCGATCAATGGCGATAAAGCCCATATTGTGACGGGTGTGTTCGTACTCCTTGCCGGGGTTTCCGAGTCCGCATACGATGTGGGTGATCGGGGCGCTCGGCTTCTCTCCGCCGATCTTGCGGAAGAGTTCAAAAATATCACTCATAGGGATGCTCCTTCAGGATAGGTTGATTGCTTTAAAGAACGCCAAAAGCCCTGCACCCGTCAAAACGGAGCAGGGGGCGTGAGACATTGCCTCGCAGTGAAGCCTGCTTACGGCAGGTATAGAAACGCTGAATTATTTTTCTTCCTTAACGAGGATCAGCGTTTCGGCATACGGAAGATTGCGGATCATGTCGCAGAAGGTATGCCACTCGGCAAGCTTATGGCTTTTGCGCGCGTAGTAAATGTTGATCATGGTTTCATAATTCAGCGTGACGGTACGGAGCTGGTTGTAGCTCGACGGCAAAAGCTGGATCATGTTATGCCATGGCTGGCGATCTTCGCGGTTTTCAAGGAATTTTGCACGCTCGTTTTCGAGAAACGCAATGACGGTATCGAGCAGGGCGAGCGATGCCTCGTCCATGCGGTCGCAGCTGAAATCCTCACGTCCGAAGGGCTTGGCATGGATGCGGTGCATGGTCGAGCAGGAGTTGGCGACCGTTGCAACCTTGTAGGTGTCGAATTCCTTCCACCAGTAGAGGGGTGCGGTCACATCGATCGAAACGAAGATCTGGCGGAGAAATTTTCTGTGGTCGCTACCCGATACGGCAAGACGGCGGCAGAGCGAGCGATCGTTTTCGCCGAGGACGAAGTTTCCCTCGGCATCGAAGCTGCTGTCCATGCGGTCCCAGCTGTTCAGGGGGTTACGCGCGCCTCGGATGGCGTTGTCCATATTCATCACGCGGATGTTTTCAATGGTGATCATGGCGTTCCTCCTTGTTTGACGTGTGTTGTTATATTATATATTCAGTATAACACAGAAAGCTTCGCTTGTCAATCCCGGCCGTATGGATTCTAAGCTTTTTTTGCGGTGTGACACGGCTTTTTGGGACAAGAAAAAAATTTTTGAAAAAAATTGAAAAAATCTTCAAAAAAGTGTTGACAAATGCGAAAAGGCGTGATATAATATCAGCGTTGTCTCCCAGCAGGGAGGCGAAACGGGAGCATAGCTCAGCTGGGAGAGCATCTGCCTTACAAGCAGAGGGTCATAGGTTCGAGCCCTATTGTTCCCACCAGAGCGTATGCTCATTTGTAAAGTTTGGCCTGGTAGCTCAGTTGGTTAGAGCGCTAGCCTGTCACGCTAGAGGTCGAGGGTTCGAGCCCCTTCCGGGTCGCCACTTTACAAGGCAATTTGCCTCTGTAGCTCAGTTGGTAGAGCAGAGGACTGAAAATCCTCGTGTCGTTGGTTCGATTCCGACCGGAGGCACCAGCGGCAACGACAAAATTGCCGCTACCATTCGCGGATTTAGCTCATTTGGTAGAGCGCGACCTTGCCAAGGTCGAGGTGGCGGGTTCGAGCCCCGTAATCCGCTCCATGAAAAAAGACCTTTCGTCGAAAGACGGAAGGTTTTTTTCATGTCATTTACATGTT
The DNA here is from genome assembly GCA_045613265.1 of Eubacteriales bacterium. Taxonomy (GTDB): domain Bacteria; phylum Bacillota; class Clostridia; order Oscillospirales; family CAG-272; genus UBA1740. The sequence continues at coordinate 4,053 of JAZLAP010000101.1, forward strand.
GTCGGGGCTCTCCCCGCGCGGGTTCTCCGACGGCTCGGAAATATAGTCGAAATGTGCGCTCGGCACGTCCTCGCTTCATTTCTCCTTATTTCCATCGGGCGCGTCGGTAAAAACAGTTATCAACTGTTTTTGCCTTGCTTACCCGTAATCCGCTCCATGAAAAAAGACCAAGTCGGAAGACTTGGTCTTTTTTCAATGAAGCGCACCTTCGGTGCATGAAAAATGAAGAAGGGCTTCGCCCTATGAAGCGTGCCTTCGGCACACGGAGAGGTTAGTTGCGCTTTGCTTCATGCGAGCGGAGCGATTGCTTCGTGGCAACGAAGTTGCCGCTTCATATTTGCAGAGCAAATGCTTCATTGACAAATCTATAGATTTGTGATATACTTTGGCTAAAGGACGGCGATATTATGTCTGCGGATAAGCTTTCTGAATTATCTATGGAATTTGCTGTTGAAATTATAAATCTTGCGAAACGATTAAAAGAGCAAAGAGAAGGTATAATTTCAAATCAGATTGGCAGAAGCGGAACATCTATTGGTGCAAACATTCGCGAGGCAAAATATGCCCACGGTACTGCTGACTTTATTTCGAAATTGCAGATTGCACTTAAAGAAGCTAATGAAACAGGTTATTGGTTAGAGTTGCTATATAAAACCAATTATATAAAAAATGAGCAATATTCTCAACTTGAAGCTAAATGTAAATCTTTGAGAGCTATTCTTGTTGCTTCTATCAATACTGCAAAAGAGAACAAATAAAATACATATACAAAGGCGACAGTATGGCACCAAATGAAATGATTTGTCCTATTTGTGGAGAGCCTACAAATGTTTATATGGGAAAGTCTCGCAAAGATCGCCTGTGCAGAAAGCATGGAAAGATGAAGAATGACGGTGAAATTGTAGAGAATGAAAAGGGAGACTACATTGAAGTTTCGTCAGGAAGGGTTCTGCCGTTGAGAGAAAACGAAAAGACAGAAAACGTGTCGGAAGCAAGTGAGTCTGTGGCTGTTGCGTCAGACTTGATGTGTATTATCTGTGGGGAGCCTTCTAACGGCAAGCATTTTTGCCTTGCTTACCCGTAATCCGCTCCATGAAAAAAGACCTTTCGTCGAAAGACGGAAGGTTTTTTCATGTCATTTACATGTTGTCGGGGCTCTCCCCGCGCGGGTTCTCCGACGGCTCGGAAATCTTGGGAGTACATTACCTACCGACATCGACAGAAAAACAGAAACCGCAGATTGATTTTCTACGAATTGAAAGTCAATAGCTTAAAGAGTTGATTTTATGAAATTTTTTCGGAAGAAGAGTCGTTTTTTTGTGAGTAACAGCAGGCTTATCGCCGGTTATAAAGCTGACAATCCCAGAAATGTCGGCGCAAAGTTCAAAAAGTAAATCAATCAAACAAAAAGAAAGGGAAAAACAATTTTATAGTAACATGGTCAAAACCGAGAGAGGATGCCGGAATATACTCGCTACATCATCTGAATATATGACATAAGCAACGAGGAGAGCCGTCTCAACAGGTGTTGAGACGGCTCTCCTCGCTCGAGATTGATACGCGGTGCTGTAGCAAAGCGAGCACCGGTACGGATATCTGCGGATTTTTGCGTGCGGCTTTTCAATCCGCAGAGGCGGATTTGCCGGGGAGTCCTGCCGTCAGGAAAACGGCGTTGCCCGAAAGGCGGCAAACCTCGCTGTCTGCGGGCAAAAAGAAGCTATCGCCTGCGCGCGCTTGAACGGATTCACTGCCAAAGTGGATCTCACCCTCGCCCTCAACGCAGAGGATTGTAAGAAAGCTTTCGCGCGCGGCGATTGCAAATTCGCCCTTCCTTGTGTCAAAGCGTTCGGTGCGGAAGTACATGGAATCGGCAAGCAGCTCGCCCTCCGTCGGTTCGCCTGCGGTATAATACTGCTCAGCACGCACGCCGTCCTCGGTAAACGGACGGATGACGGCAAGAGCTTCCTTCGTGTGCAGAGGACGCTTTTTACCGTCGGCACCGACGCGGTCATAATCGTACACGCGGTAGGTCGTGTCACAGTTTTGCTGGATCTCGGCAAGGATAATACCGGCACCGATCGCATGCGGCATTCCTGCGGGAATGAAAAACACGTCTCCTGCCTTGACCTTGACGGGGCGCAGAACCGATAGGGTGTCGCCCGCCTCGACTGCACGGCGGTAATCGTCTGCTGAGACACCGGGCGCAAGCCCGTAATAGAGGAAGGAATCCGACGCAGCACGGAGAATCACCCACATTTCGGTCTTGCCGTATTCGCCCGTCGGCAGATCCTCGTCACGCGGATGCACCTGAATGGAAAGCGCGGCATTCGCATCAATATATTTGATAAGAAGCGGGAAATAGCTGCCGTCGTAATCGGGAGAGACGGCGGTGTTTCCAAGCCGCGAAATCAGCGAGGCAAGCGTTTCACCATCTACGGTGCAGTTTTCATTCTTTCGCACCGAAAGCTCCCACGTTTCGGCAAGCGGGGATACGTCGGTTTTCTTGCCGTAAAGCTCGGAGAGGCTATTGCCGCCCCAGATCGCACTCTTGCAATATGGAGTCAGGCGGTATGGTTTATGTTTCACTCTAATGCTCTTTTCTTGAAAAATGTAATGTTTTGTTTACAAAATGAGATTACTGCGCGCTCTTGCCGAGATACTTCTTGTATTCGACGTAAGCTTTGTCCCAAGCGGCGGTATCGGTCGGCTCGTAGATCTTGAGATCGGTCGAGCGTTTGATGACCTCGCGGGCTTCCTTTGCATCACGCAGCTCGCCGAGTGCGATCATCTGCGCAGCGATATTGCCCATAACGGTTGCCTCGGTCGGGCCTGCAACGACGGTTGCGCCGGTTGCATCGGCAGTGAGACGGCAGAGAAGGGTATCCTTGATGCCGCCGCCGAGCATATTGATCTGACCGTATTCCTTATGCGAGATCTCGCAGAGCGTGTCGTAGTTCAGCTTATACTTCATGGCAAGCGACTCATAGATGCAGCGCATGACCTCGCCGCGCGTTTTCGGCACGTACTGTCCCGTCACCTCGCAGAAGCGGCGCACCCGGTTCGGCAGGTCGCCCGCGGTCTCGAATTCGGGGGCGTCGCAGTCGATGAAGCAACGGAAGGGTGCTGCAGCGAGTGCTTCGCGCTCAAGGTCGGCGTAGGACACGTTTGCACCCTCGCGGTTCCACTGGCGGCGCGACTCCTGGATGAGCCAGAGTCCCATGATGTTGCGAAGGAAGCGCGTTGTGCGGTTGTAGCCGCCCTCGTTCGTATAATCCACGCGCTCGGAATCCTCGTTGATCAGCGGCTCGGCAAGCTCGGTGCCGAAGAGCGACCAGGTGCCGCAGGAAATGTAGATAAAATCCTTGTCGGCGGGCGCAGAGAGAACGGCAGATGCCGTATCGTGCGTGCAAACGGCGATCACGGGGATCGGATCGCAGTCAAATTCCTCGCAGAGTGCGGGCGAGAGGTTGCCGTATGCGGTACCGGGGGCGATCAGGTCGGGAAGAACTTTCGGATCGATGCCGAGCATTTCGAGAAGCTCGGTATCAAACTGTTTCGTGTAAGGGTTCAGGAAGTTCGAGGTCGATGCGATGGTTTCCTCAGCGCGCATAACGCCGGTCAGGAAGTACGCCATCATATCGGGCGTGAAGAGAATCTTATCCACCTGCGACCACAGCTCCTTGCGGTAATTGGCAAGATAGTAGAGCTGATAGAGGGTGTTGATACGCATGGTCTGCGTTCCCGTGCGCATATAAAGGTCGTGCTTCGAGATTTTCTGCATGACCTCTTCCGGCATACCGACCGTGCGCTCGTCACGGTAATGGACGGGGTTGCCGAGCAATTCGCCGTTTTTATCGAACAGGCCGAAGTCAACGCCCCAGGTGTCAATGCCGATGGCATCGACCTTTCCCGCTTTGACCGCCATGTTGATTGCGGTTTTGACCTCAAAGAAGAGGCGGAGAATGTCCCAGTGCATACGGCCGTTCACGATGACCGTATCGTTCGAGAAGCGGTGGATCTCGGTGACCGACATTTTTTCGCCGTCGTATTCACCGATCATGGCGCGTCCGCTCGATGCGCCGAAGTCAAATGCTAAAATTCGTTTTGCCATAGAAAGGATCCTCTTTTCATCATATTTTTCCGTCTGCAGCGCGGCAAACGGCAGCTGTTATTCCTTCATTTATTATAACACACGCATATCGCATTGTCAATTCCCCTTTTTTGCTTCTACTGCCCTTTTATTTCAAAAATTACACAATTTTTAAACATATTTTGAAGATAATTTCAAAAAAGTGTTGTAAAATTCTTCGGTTTATGCTAAAATACACTCGGAAATACAACTTCCGCATTTATTTCAAGAAATTACATAAGAAAGAGGTACACACAAAATGGCAAAGAGCAGACTTGTCGGCGGTTATCCCGTCATCGGCATCCGCCCCACCATCGACGGCCGTCGCGGCCCTCTGAAGGTCAGAGAATCGCTTGAGGATCAGACCATGAATATGGCGAAGGCGGCTGCAAAGCTGTTCACCGATAATCTCCGTTATTCGAACGGTGAGCCGGTTAAGGTCGTTATCGCCGACACCACCATCGGCCGCGTTGGCGAATCCGCGGCTTGCGAGGAGAAGTTCAAGAAGGCAGGCGTTGAGATCACGCTTACCGTCACGCCCTGCTGGTGCTATGGCGCAGAGACCATGGACATGAATCCCGACACGATCAAGGGCGTCTGGGGCTTCAACGGCACCGAAAGACCCGGCGCGGTTTATCTTGCATCGGTTCTTGCTACCCACGCACAGAAGGGACTTCCCGCATTCGGCATCTACGGTACCGAGGTTTGCGACATGACCGATAGCGGCATGACCGACGACGTTAAGGAAAAGCTTCTCCGTTTCGGCAGAGCGGCTGTTGCCGTTGCTTCGATGCGCGGTAAATCCTATCTCCAGATCGGCTCCGCCTGCATGGGCATCGGCGGCTCGATCATCAACAACGACTTTATCGAGGACTACCTCGGCATGCGTGTTGAGTCGGTGGACGAGGTGGAAATCATCCGTCGCATGACCGAGGGCATCTACAACAGAAACACCTACAAGAAGGCACTCGCATGGGCAAAGGAGAACTGCAAGATCGGCTTTGATAAGAACCCGCCCGAAATGCAGAAGACCGAGAAGCAGAAGGAGAAGGATCTTGAGTTCGTCGTTAAGATGATGGTCATTATCAAGGACCTCATGAACGGCAACAAGAATCTCCCGAAGGGCTGCGAGGAGGAGATGGTCGGACACAACGCCATCGCCGCAGGCTTCCAGGGACAGAGACAGTGGACCGACTTCTACCCGAACTGCGACTTCCCCGAGGCAATGCTGAACACCTCTTTTGACTGGGAGGGCGCACGTGAGCCGTACATCCTCGCGACCGAGAACGACGTTTTGAACGGCCTCGGCATGCTCTTCATGAAGCTCCTTACCAACCGTCCGCAGATCTTTGCCGACGTTCGTACCTACTGGTCGGGCGAATCGGTCAAGCGCGTGACCGGCTACGACATCGAGGGCAAGGCGAAGGACGCAAACGGCTTCATCCATCTCATCAACTCGGGTGCCGCTTGCCTTGACGCAAACGGCGAGGCGGTTGACGAGAACGGCAACCACGTCATGAAGGAATGGTGGAAGGTCACCGAAGAGGATCAGAAGAAGATCCTGGAGAACTCCACCTGGAACTACGCCGATCTCGGCTACTTCCGCGGCGGCGGCTATTCCTCGCGCTTCGAGACGAAGTACGAGATGCCCGCAACCATGATCCGTCTTAACCTCGTCAAGGGTCTCGGCCCCGTGCTTCAGATCGCAGAGGGCTGGACGGTCGCACTCCCCGAAAAGGTCTCCGACGCACTCTGGAAGCGCACCGACTACACCTGGCCCTGCACCTGGTTCGCTCCTCGCTGTGACGGCAGGGAGGGCTCGCCCTTCTGCACCGCTTACGACGTGATGAACAACTGGGGCGCAAACCACGGCGCGATCTCCTACGGTCACATCGGCGCAGACCTCATTACGCTCTGCTCGATGCTCCGCATTCCCGTCTGCATGCACAACGTTCCCGATAAGGACATCTTCCGTCCCTCGGCTTGGAACGCATTCGGCTCGGATAAGGAAGGCGCAGACTACCGCGCTTGCGCAAACTTCGGCCCGCAGTTCAAGAAGATCAGATAATTTTACAGCAAACGATACTTTTATAGCAAAAGAGACCGCTTTCCGCGGTCTCTTTTTTTCGAGAAAAACACCCGTGTTATGTGAATTTTTTGTAAAGTTCAAAGGAAATTTGAAGAATTTTGGTGACTTTTCGGGTATATATAGGTGAAGGAACAAATCGCGCTTGACAAATGTTTCCATCTATGTTATACTAAATCTAAGGAGGGATCACTATGAAAAAGTATCGTAAAGTAGCCAACCGCATTTTATTCTTCCCTCTGCTCTTTCGCAGTTAAGCCGCATACTGCGGCATGCGGAATACGGGAAAAACGCCGTATGTCAGACACAATCCAAAGATATTTTTCTTTCAAAAAACAAGAAGGACCTTGAAATCATGAAAAAATTTGTATACTTTTTAACTGCCGTTATGCGCTGTATACAGAATGATTTTTAGGAGGTTTTGCACTTATGAAAAAACATTTTCTCGTTCTTTTGGCAATCACGATTGTTGCTTTCATTTTTGAACTGCTCCCCTTCGGCGTTACGCTGCATTTTGCCGAGGCAGACGCTTCGACAATCATCCGCACCTATTCCTATTTCAGTCTGACACCATGGGGGTATGCATCCTTTGCTCCGTTTTTTACCGCTTGTCTGACGGTTCTGCTTCTCGTGATCACTGCGATCGGCTGCTTCACGGAAAAGCGCTCACTGTTTTTGACTGCCGCGATCCTCTACGCTATTGCTGTTCCGATTTCGCTTATGCCGTTTCTCGATAACAGCTTTTCGTGGATAACGGCAATCGTTTCGCTTCTTTTGTGCGTTGCCGCAATTTATGGTTTCGTCAGATACGAAAAGGCAAAAGCATAAACAATCTCAATAGTCGACGATCCGACCGTGCTACGGTTCCGTATTGATTACACCTTGACCGCAGGGCAAACCGTCTACATCCGTGTCAGCGGATACGACGAGTACGACGGCGGTAGTTTCGGCTTTGTCGTATCGAAATGATCATAAAGAGGTGATTTTATGAAAAGGCTACTTCACGCAATTTGTATCCTTCTATGCGTTGTGTTGCTTTTCCTGTGTAGCGGATGCAGCTCCTTCCTTAACGGGAAGCTTGTAGAGCGTCCCGCCGACACCAACCTTGAATTTTGGATCACGGAAAACGTGGACAACGTGGATTTTTCGGAGCACACCCCCCGATACGGCTTGATGGGCGGACGGGAGTATTACGGCAAGGGATACGTTCCGACGACCGACGAAAACGGTCAACAGATCCCGCCCGACGAATACGTCGTATATACCATCACGTCCTACCCCGATTATTCAAGCGAGGGAAAGCACGTGACGGGCATTTCGATTACCGATCCCGACGTTACCTTTTACGGACTGACGGTGTGTTCCACGTTAGAGGAATTTGAGGCGAGGATGACCGAGCTTGGATATGAGGTTATCGATTGGCGCGAAAACGTATTAAAAGCGGTAAAGGGCAATATCAGCTTCTTTTTCAACATAGAAAATCCGGAGCACAGATATGTGCGTATCGAAGCAGACGTTGAAAATATGTGGGGGCTTGTGTTCTGACCTTTTACCTATTTCACAGCTAAAGAAGTTTCAATTCCTTCTGGGTGTCGCGGCGGTTTACGGCTTTTTGAATATAAAAAAAGAAAGGCGTAACCGCAGGGCAAACCGTCTACATTCGTGTCAGTGGTTACGACGAATACGACGACGGTAGCTTCGGCTTTGTCGTATCGAAATTATCATAACGAGGTGATTTTATGAAGAAATCCATATTCATTATTCTTTTACTATACTCTACCATCCTTTGCTTTTCGTCTTGCTCCTTTGAAAACAAGCCGAAGGATCTGTCGGACACCGTTTCGATCACTGTTACCTGTATGGTGAGCAGGAATGGAATGATTACCGACGAAAGCATTGATGTTGAAATCACCGACACCGAAACAGTAGACTATATTTGTAGCTTCTTTTCATCACTTACATTACGCAAATCTGAAACCGGAAAGCCATTATTCGCTTCACACCAAATCTATTTCAAAAACGCCGACGGCGAAACAATCAGCAGTATCATTTTGCTGGCAGGGTTGAAGCAGATCCAGTGGGGCGACCTACATACGATCACAAGCGACCATGATCTCCATGCGCTTAAAGAGCGATTAAATGCTCTTGCCGGTATTGAGGAGGTTTGGTGAGGGGATTTCAAGTATTATCTGACCGCATCCGCGTCAGCGGATACGATGTCTACGACGGCGGTAGTTTTGGCTTTGTCGTATCGAAATTATCATAACGAGGTGATTTTATGAAAAGATTATTTTCATCTGTTTGTCTTTTGCTTGTGATCGCTATAGCTTTTTCATCCTGCTCTCTTAATGACGCTATAAATCAAGAATCGCAGTCGGAACCGGAGCAAAGCGAGGACCTGACGAGTTGTACCAGAATGGAATTTTTTCAGATTTCCGTAAAGGTTCCCACGCTTAAACCCTTTTCCTGTGAGGAAGCGTTTAATATTGAAGTGGGCATTCGACAAGGGAACTATGAATTTCCGCGCGGTAGCTTCGTAATCAACGCCGAGGGCTTTGAGATCACGGACGAGAAGGGCAATACCGTCACGGATCGTTACGAGTGTGAATATGATAATCTGCTTGATCTGAAGACTGTTACGCAAAATGAAACCTTTACGCTTCGACTTGTGGATTCTTCGCAAAAAAACAACCGTATCGGTATTGCTCTCAAGCTCAATCCGGAAGAAGGAAACCTTCCCGAATGGATAACCGTCAGCGAACGGTATTCGGAGGGGAAATCGTTTTATGCCGTTGTTGAAGACGGTAAGATATGCCTCACCTTCAACAATCCTGAAATTTTCGGCAGTCCGTCCTTCGGATCGGAAGTGCCGATTGAGGCTGAAAGCGTACTTGACGAGTAAAGGCCGTCTACATCCGTGTCAGCGGATACGATGAATACGACGGCGGTAGCTTCGGCTTTGTCGTATCGAAATTATCATAACGAGGTGATAGCGTGAAAAAATTTCTTGCTCTTCTTTGCAGTATATGTGTCATAGTGCTGTCCTTTTCTTCATGCGGTCAGCAGCTTACCAAAAACACTTGGGAAACGCGAAAGACACCTTTGTTTTCAACAGTACCCCCTTCCCCATGGCGTTTTGGTATTGAGCTGCAGATCCCAACGGCATCTCGCATGCAGCTTGCCGATGCGTTTGAGATACAAGGAGGCTTTGGACAGCCAGGTCCCTATGTTTCCGTGGCGACACTGACGCTATCCGCACCCGGCTTTCATATCACCGATTCAGAAGGCAATACGGTAAACGACGAATATACATTCGTGTATGAGGACTTCGATAGCGAGCCTTATCTCGGCTCAATGCAAAGCATTTCCACGTTTCGCTTTCGGTATATTGGCGGAGTCTCCGAAAAAATCGGTTATACGGAAATTTGTTTTTCGCTGCATGGCGAGATCATCGAGAGCATAGCCGAAAAAGGAAACTACAGTATAGGACACGTCTTTCAAACCGAGCTTTCCGTATACGCCATCGTTGACGGCGACACGATACGGCTCAGCTTTGATCCACCAAAGAATATCGACCGCCTGCCGTAATTTTCCGCCTCAGCAACCGCATCCCCGTCTGCATGCACAACGT
>JAZLAP010000102.1:0-4862 GCA_045613265.1 Eubacteriales bacterium
TTACAGGTTCGGCTCTCTTCGGCTATACCAAAGGGATCTGTATCGCCGCCAAGGCTTCAACTCTTTGTATATCATGCGAAACGAGAATCACGATACGCGATCTTGCAGCCTCGCGGATATAGCGATGCAGGATACCGGCCGTCTCATCATCCAGCGAAGAAGATGGCTCGTCAAGGAGCAGTACGGGGTGCGAGGAGAGAAAAGCGCGCACCAGGGAAGCGCGTTGCTTCATGCCGCCCGAAAGGGCAGAAGGGAACTTTTGCATATCCTCGGCTGAAAAACCAAATTCCTCGAGCATTGACCGCGCGCGTTCACGATCCGACGTGATTGCTGCGTTTTCAAGTGCCGTCAAAGTGGGAAACAAGCGGTGATCCTGGAATGCAAAGGCGGTTTTACCGATTCCGCCACCGGTAATTTTACCGCTTGTGGGCGTTAAAAGCCCTGCGATCAATCTTAAGAGCGTCGTTTTCCCGACACCGCTTTTTCCGACGATGGCGTAGGGAACTCCCACGGTAAATTCGGCGGAAAAATGCGAAAGAATATTTTGATTTTCGTAGGAAAAGGAGACATCATTGAGTAATAGCTTGTGCTGCATATTTGCCTCCCTTCGTCCAGTTGCGTAATAAATAACGGATGCCGTATTCCAAAACTAAGCTCATAAGAATCACGGCGAGCGACCAAGCGTAAAGCTCTTCTACTTCCAGATAGGACTTTGCATCATAAATTTCCTTTCCGATCGACAGCTTTGTATGCGCCAGTACCTCAGCGGCAACGCCCGCCTTCCACGAAAGTCCCAGTGCATTGATCGTAGCAGGAGAAAAATAGGGCATGATCGATGGATACACATAGGTTTTGAAGGTTTTCAGTGGCGAAAAAACGTATATGCGGCAGACCTCATACAGATCGGAAGACATAGCCTGCAGGCCCGAATAAACATTGCTGTAGATAACGGGAAGCACCATTAGGATCGCAATCGCTGTCGGGAGTCTTCCGGAGCCGAGAATAAGCCAAAGTAACATAATAAAGGATGCTACGGGCGTTGAACGGATAACGGTCATCAAGGGCGCAAAAAAGGCTTCGATCAATGGGATTTTGTAGGAAAGGAGTGCGAAAAGGATGCCAAGCATGACACCTTCCGCGAATCCGGTCAAAATACGGATCAGGGTAGACAGGGCGATCACATACGAGGATGGCTCGGCGAAAAGAAGCAAAAACCGTTTTATGACATCTGTTGCAGAAGGGAGAAAAAGCGGCTGTGCAAGAACGCGTGCAAAGATCTCCCAAATGAGCAGCCAAAGAAAAATGATCGCAATTTTTTTTATGATTTGCTTGATCGTATTCATTTTTTAACGGCAACATACGTCTCGAACGAGTAATAGAAATTATCGTCAGGGAGCTTGCCGCCGATCGCTTGCGCGTTTTGTGCATGGAGGACTGCAAGGTAGGCGGAAAGTGCAGTCTGCATATCATCGTTCACAGTATAGGTGAGGTTACAACGCGGAATTGCTTTGATTGCGATGGGCTTTTGAGGCAAGATTTTGAGCGATACAACAATATCTGCTGCAGCTTCCAGATTGTCAGATTTCTTCATATATGCAACCGAAGCCTCATACTCTTTCATGAAATCGCCGAGAAGTCCGACATGCTGTTCGATATAAGAAGCAGAAGCAACGAGACAGCCTTGAACTAAGGGCGTTTCGCAGACTTTGTCCCATTCTTCGGTGACATCAAACACAACAGAAACCTGTGCGCCGTTTTTCTGTGCCGTGACCTGTGTAACAGTCAGCTTCGGTTCCGGCAAAAGTCCGATTTGTACAGGTTCGTCATTATCGGGATTGACACCCGCGGCAAGCATGGTCGGCAGAGAATCAAGATTGTAGGTGTAGTCAAATCTGACACCCGGCGTTGTGTCGGTGTCGCTGTCGGTCACGTGAATACCGTTGGCTTCAAGAACGTAACGAAGAACATATCCGGGAGCCGCCTCGGGGATGAAAACGGTTTTGCCGATGAGATCTTGGAGAGAGGTAAGCACAATACCGTTTGTTGCGATATACAGAACGCCAAGCGTGTTTAATGCGATAACCTTGTATCTGCCATTCGTTTTGTTGTACACAAGCGAAGCAAGATTCGTAGGCAAAGCGGCAATGTCAATGTCGCATCCGGCGGCAAGCAACTCCTCACGGAGATCGGTAGCACCGTCAAATTTCGAGAATTCATATTTTTCATTTCCTGCATTGTCGGCAATCATTTTTGCCATACCGATCCCTGTGGATCCGGAAAGATATGCCACTTTCGTTACGTGGTCATCTGCAGGTGTCGGTGTACAGGCAGCAAGGCTGGCCACGGCAGAGAAGAGGAGCAGGAGAGCGAGGAGGAGTGATACAATTTTTTTCATGAGTGTGATATCCTTTCAAGTTCATTTATATCCAAGAGAATGACGGTTGAACCGTCTCTTTTGAGTAACGATTTTTCCGAAAACATGTCAAGTATGCGGTAGAGAGTTGCTCTGCCTACGGAAAGCGATTTTGCTACGTTCGTGTAATTGGAAATGTAAAGACTCCCCGCCTTTTGTGTGTGCAGGAGATACGCGGCAATCTTTGCTTCGGCGGTACGTCCCGAAAAGCTATCGATTTTTTTGTTCAAAAAGCGAATTCGTCCGGACAGAAATGCAATATAGTTGATCGCAGTCTCGGGATGATGCACGAACAGATCTTCTACTGCCGCTTGCGGTATCAGAAGGATTTCGGTATCCTTAACGGCCAACAGGTCGGTCGGAAAATCGTCGCCGTCCGAAAAAAGGACGGAAGCACCAAAGGAATCGCCGGGCAGCAATCTGTTCAGTCTGACATTTCCGTTTTTTTGTTCGGAGCGACGGTATACAACAGCTTCGCCTGAGAGAATGAATGCGAGCGCCTTTTCAAACCGATCCTTCGTGCAGATCTCTTCGCCCGCAGAAAACAAAACAGTGCGGTAGGGAAGGCTTTTCATGATCTGCGCGGCTTTTTGTTCAATGCCGCGAAACAGAAAAAGTTGTCGAAAATCTACGGAATCCATGATTACCTCGATTGTCTTATTTGAGACAATTATACACCATTTCAAGAAGGATGTCAATACTAAAAGCATAAAAAAGAGAATTTTAAACATCAATTCCGTGATCATTGCTCATTGTATGGCGAGATGAAAAGCAGAAAAAGGCTTGACGGTTAAATTCATAGAAATCACGCAAAATTATGCAAAATTGCGCGTAAAAAATTTTGTAAACATATTGCAAAATTATAATTTATGTGATAAAATAATTATGCGTAATATTTTTTGCGCGCGTTGCGCACGGTAATGGTGTAATTTAACGCATGTAAGAATACAATTTTGTTTAAGAGCGGAGCCGAGCTTCGTTTCGGGAGATATAGACATGGATGCTTTTCATAATTTGTTCGATTCTTTGCGCGAATGGTTTTCTTTCGCCGTCACACAATTCAAGATGTTGACGTTCATCGACGCGCTTGATATTTTGTTATTGACTGTGGTTTTGTTCATTTCGGTGGAGTTCATTCGAGAACGGCGCGCAGGAAAGTTGCTTGTCGGTGTCGCTTCCGTTGTCGTTTTGTACGGCATCAGTATTCTTTGCCATCTTAATGCACTTTCTTTCCTCATCAAGGCAATTCTCGAGGTTGGTATTATTGCCTTTATCGTTATTTTTCAACCCGAGATCCGTGCGGCACTTGAGAAGATCGGCGATGGACCTTTTCGCGGGATCAAGCATTTCGAATCCAAAAACACATCACAGCTAACGGTTGAGATTTCGACTCTTTGCGACGCGATCGGTGATATGTCGCGTTCTCACACGGGAGCTTTGATCGTGATCGAACGCACGACGAAGCTTGGCGATATTATGGAAACGGGTGTTGCGGTAGACGCTCTCCTTTCTTCGAAGCTGCTGAAAAACATATTTTACGATAAATCGCCGCTTCATGATGGCGCCGTGATCATGCGGCATATGCGTATTTCTGCGGCGGGGTGCGTTCTTCCCAACGCCGTGCGTGATGCCGAAGAGGTTGCCAATGTTGGCACGCGTCATCGCGCGGCGCTCGGCGTCAGTGAGATCAGCGATGCTGTCGTGATCGTGGTTTCGGAAGAAACGGGTAAGATTTCTCTTGCCTTGAACGGTAAATTGCACCGCGATTACGGCGTCCGTCCGCTTCGACATGATCTTCTGGTCCTTCTCGGCGGTAAAAATGCCGTGGAGAGTGCCTCTGCAAAGAAAAATTAAGGAGAAAAAACGTGAGTCAATCCAAAACTGCTATCCGCCTTTCGTTTGGGAAGCTTTTAACCTTCCTTTTGTGCTTTGCCGTATCGCTCGGTATTTTTCTGCTTACCATGCAGGCGGTTGCGCCCGAAGAAATACGAACTTATGCATCCATTCCGGTTACTGTTGAGGGCGGTATTGCCGAAACGGTATCGGTTACTGCTGCTTTTGCCGCAACGAAGACCGAACACTACCGATACGAGACAAAGGGCATTTCTGCAAAGGTCATTTTGACGGAAAACAGACCCGGAGAGTATTTGCTTCCCGTTTCCTTTTACGTGGAAGGGGAGGAGATCCAGCCCGTTTCACCGGTACGTGCGGACGTTACGGTGATCGGATGATATGAAAACAATCACCTATATTGTTAGCGGGATCTCACTGCCTCCCCAAGACGGGGAGGCGCTTGCATTTACTCTGGCAGAGAAAAAGCTTTCCCGTATCGGATTTCGGGATGCGGATGCCATATATACGGTTTATCGCCGTTCTGTGGATGCCAGAAAAAAGCATGATGTTCGCTTTGTCTATTCGATTGCGGTGACGGGATGCTTTCCGCTCATCT
>JAZLAP010000103.1:0-6253 GCA_045613265.1 Eubacteriales bacterium
CGTTCCTCCGCCATCATCTGCTGCGGCTGAGAGAGTCTCAGCGTTTTATCGCCCTGCACGTGATAATATTCTTCGTTTTTGTCAAAGCGTCCCGACGCGATACGCATGAATGCGATACGGTCGCGGTGCGCCTTGTCCATGTTTGCCTGAATCTTGAAAACGAATGCCGAGAACTTGCCCGAGAAGGGATCGACGGTGCCGTCGTCGGTCTCGCGCGGAAGCGGCGACGTGGTCAGGCGTAAAAACGCCTCAAGAAACGGCTCGACTCCAAAATTATTGAGCGCCGATCCGAAAAACACGGGCGACAGCTTGCCCGTCCGCACCTTGTCAAGGTCGAAGTCAAAGGAAGCCGCGTCGAGAAGCTCCACCTCATCTACAAGCTGCTTTCTTAAATTTTCACCGATCAATTCATCGAGCTTTTCGGTCTCGGTGATCTCGCAATCGATCGACGAGAGACGGTTTCTGCCGCTGTGGAATTCGGTAAACGCGAGAATCTTGCGCGCCACGCGGTCGAAGACACCGTGAAAATTGACGCCGCAACCGATCGGCCAGTTCATGGGATAGGTACCGATGCCGAATTCATGCTCCAGCTCATCAAGAAGATCGAAGGGATCACGCGCCTCGCGGTCAAGCTTGTTGATAAAGGTAAAGATCGGAATGTTGCGCATCGCACAAACGTGGAACAGCTTGCGCGTTTGCGGCTCGATGCCCTTTGCCGCATCGATCACCATGACAACGCTGTCCGCCGCCATCAGCGTGCGGTAGGTATCCTCCGAGAAATCCTGATGTCCCGGCGTATCCAGAATGTTGATGCAATAGCCGTCGTAGCTGAACTGCATGACCGACGAGGTAATCGAAATGCCGCGCTTTTTCTCAATCTCCATCCAGTCGGAAACCGCGTGACGATCGCTCTGCTTGCCCTTTACCGAGCCTGCCGATTGGATCGCACCGCCGTACAAAAGCAGCTTTTCGGTAAGTGTGGTCTTGCCCGCGTCGGGATGCGAAATGATGGCGAAGGTTCGCCTTTTTTCAATTTCGGAACGAAAATTTTCCATGGATATGATTTTCCTTCTACATGATTTCCATATAATATCTGATATCTGAATTATTGTATCACATTTTGCGAACAAATGCAAGGCATGCGGCAAAATTTGCTGAGCGTTTTGCCCCCTTTTTCAAATAATACTTGACACTGCACGCAAAAAGTAGTACAATTTGATTGATAAAGAACAGACGTACAAGAAGGGGTTACTTATGAAAAAATTACTGTTTTGCATTTTTCTTTTGGCAACACTTCTCTCACTGACCGCCTGCCTCGGCGGAACCGAGGACGACTCCTCTTCCTCGCCCGACACATCCTCATCCACCGACTGCAAGCATGAAAAAACAGGTTGGCAACCCATAAAGACCGCCACCTGCCTCGAAACAGGTAAACGCGACCGTATTTGCAAGGATTGCGGCGAAGTCGTTGAAAGCGAAACGCTTCCGAAGATCGGCTGTACCTTCCGCGATTACGTATCAAACAACGATGCCACGTGTACCGAAGACGGCACAAAAACCGCCCACTGTGTCACCTGCGGTACTCCGCTCACCGTTCCGGATGCGGGCACGCGCAAAATGCACGTGTTCACGAACTATATCCCGAACGGCGATGCTACCTGTACGACCGAGGAAACCAAAACCGCCGCCTGCGATAACGACGGCTGTGAGGTTACGCATACGCTGAAGATTCCCGACACTGCAAAAGGGCACAGCTTTACCGATTATCTCCCGAACAACGATGCCAAATGCGAGAAAGACGGTACCAAAACCGCACTCTGCAACAACGATGGCTGCAACGTAAAACGCACCGTCACCGACGAAGGCTCGGCTACGGGACATCTCTTTGTCAACTATCGACCGAACGGCGATGCAACCGGTGACGAGGACGGTACGAAAACCGCCTACTGTAGCCACGGATGCGGAAAAACCGATACCATTGTTGACGAAGGGTCGGCTACGGGACATTTCTTCACCGTATACGTGTCGGATGGCAACGCCACCTGTGAGATTGACGGTACCAAGACTGCCGTTTGCGATATCAAGGGCTGCGGCAAGACCGACACCGTCATTGATTACGGCTCGCGCCTCGGACACAGTTATACGAATTATGTTCCGAATGGCGACGTCACCTGCACGAAGGACGGCACGAAGACTGCCGTTTGCGACAACGGTTGCGGCGGCAAGCATACGGTTGCCGATGTCGGCTCAGCAAAGGGACACGTGGAATCCGACTGGACAGTGATTCCCGCCACCTGCACCGAAAACGGAAAAAAGTACAAAACCTGTACCGTTTGCCGCGAAACGACGGCATCCGAATGGTTGTTCGCACCCGGGCACACCGAGGGCAAATGGATTATCGATATTGCCGCCACTTGTCTTGAGAACGGAAAGCGACACAAGGATTGCACCATTTGCGGGTTTACGATGCGTATCGAAACCATTCGTGCCACGGGGCATACCGAATCCGCGTGGATCACCGATATTCCCTCTACCTGCGAAAAAACCGGAACGCAGCACAAGGAATGCACCGCATGCGGTATCGTTCTGCGCGAAGCCATTCTGATTCGCGAGCCTCATCAAAACGGCGATTGGATCATAGATGCCGTTGCTACCTGTACCGTAGACGGCGCACATCACAAGGAGTGCCTGCTCTGTCACACGATCACCGTAACCGAAACGATCCCCGCGACGGGACACACGGAATCCGACTGGATCACCGACACCGCCCCCACCTGCATGAACAGCGGCACGCGCCACAAGGAATGTACCGTTTGCCACGAGACCATGGCAAACGATAAGATCCCCGCAATGGGACACGCGGAATCCGACTGGATCACCGACACCGCCCCCACCTGCATGAACAGCGGCACGCGCCACAAGGAATGCACCGTTTGCCACGAGACCATGGCAAACGATAAGATCCCCGCGACGGGACACACGGAATCCGACTGGATCACCGACACTGCCCCCACCTGCATGAACAGTGGCACGCGCCACACGGAATGTACCGTTTGCCACGAGACCATGGCAAACGATAAGATCCCCGCGACGGGACACACGGAATCCGACTGGATCACCGACACCGCCCCCACCTGCACCGTTGACGGCGCGCGTCACAAGGAATGCACCGTATGTCACGAACAGCTTGCGAACGAGACGCTTTCCGCCACGGGACACAGCTTCATCGGTGGCGTTTGTACGGCATGTGGTGAACGCGAGGCTTCCGAAGGACTTTTGTTCGAGCTTTACGACGGTACCTATTCTCTGAAGGGAATCGGCACCTGCACCGATACGCATATTATCGTTCCCGCCACTTATAACGGCAAGGCGGTCACGCGCGTTTCGGGCAACGCCTTCCGTAAGAATCAAACGATCGTCAGCATCAAGCTACCCGACAGCATGCGCGAGATCGCAGGCAACGCCTTCGCCGAATGCGCGGTGCTTGCGTCGGTGAACCTCGGCGGCACGAAAACCATACAAGGCTACGCCTTTGACAAATGCGCTGCGTTGACCTCTCTCGTCATCCCCGTCTCGGTAGAAAGCATCGGCACCTACGCCTTCCGTAATTGCAAGAGCCTTACGTCGGTAAGATTCGAGCCGCTTCCCTTGAAGAGCGCGGGAGATCTCCCCGCTGTCAACGCCAACGGCACCAACGTGTCCTACACCGTCACGATCGGCGAATCCGCATTTCTGAACTGCACGGAGCTTACCGAGATCGATTTTGGCTACGACCTGTCGGCACGTCGCGGAAAAGCCGTCACGATCGGCAACAAGAGCTTTTCGGGTTGCACGAAGATCGCCATGCTCGACCTTAACGGCGTTACCTCGGTCGGTGCTTCCGCCTTCAAGGGCTGCACAACGCTTGGGCGTCTGGAGTTTGGCGTAACCTTGACAGAGATCAAGGAAGAGGCATTCATGAATTGCTCCGCATTGGAACAGATCAATATTCCCCAAAATGTCGCCTCGCTCGGCTACTCTGCCTTTGAAAACTGCACGTCGCTTTCGCTCGTCGAGCTTCACGGATGCGAAAACGGCATCGGCAGAAATTTGTTCGACGGCTGCACAAGTCTCAGAAGCGCCACGGTCGATTGCAAAACGGTTGGCACTCGCATGTTTGCCGACTGCAAGCTGCTTGACAACGTCTATCTCTCGGAAAACGTACAGACGATTGAAAGCGGTGCCTTTAACGGCTGTTCTGCACTGACCGAGCTTCACATCGGTGACGATTCTTTGAAAAACGAGAGTGGAACCGAGAGCATGCTTTCGCTCATTGAGGACGACGCCTTCTATTATACGGGTCTCAAAACGGTATTCTTCTACGGAACCGAGGACTACTTCAAGAACGGTATATCAATCGGATACTGGAACGACGACCTCAACAAAGCAACAGTGCTCTTTCTCGCAGAACGAGATTAACGCAAGGAAAGCCGCGGGATTCAATTCTCGCGGCTTTTTGCTAAAAACTCTATGCAAAACAGACAGTATACTATTTTACTCTTTTTAGGGATTTTGAGGTATTGCAAGAAACGGACGCGCGTGTTATAATGAAGATACCGTATAAATTAAGCAAAGGAGCTTCTACTATGAACAAACGAAGATTTTTATGCTTACTCCTCGCACTTGTTCTTTCGCTTTCCTGTCTTGGTGTTCTTTCATCCTGCAATCCACCCGTCGACAGCCAAAGCAATGAGGGCAGCAGTGGAGAAAGCACCGTACCGCCGACAACGATTTGGCATGCCGACCTCGACTTTGACGAAGAGCTTGTCATCAGCCAGTCGATCAACGTCTATGAAGGTGCCGCTTCGCTCCCCAATGCAGAAAAGTATACGCGCGGTCCCGACGACATCGGTGCCGATAGCGTTCTGAATCTGTGCTACACCCGCAACAAAGAGGTAGCGCAGGCACTTGGACTCGATATAAGCTACGTGGAGACCAATTATTACTACAACGGTATCAACCCCTACATTGACCAGCTTGCCGTCATGGCGAAGGCTCCCGCCGACCTGATCATCAACGACGTATACGCCGTCAGCTCCGCTATGCTGAAGGGGCAGCTTTACAATCTGAAAAGCACCGTCGAAACGAATTATCTTGATTTCAGTCAAGAGGGATGGTATCAGGATTACATCAACGGTCTGACCTACGATGAATCACGCATTTATGCCATGGCAGGCGACTACTTTATCGACGTTGTCCGTACTGCACACTGCCTTTACATCAACACCGAAATTTTCGAGATCCAGCTCAGCGATTATTACGACAGCATGAAGGAATTCTATCAGATGATCGAGGATGGGGACTGGGACTACGACGAGTTCCAGACGCTCATCACCGCAGGCTGGAAATCCACAAGCGGAACAACCGACGCCGTACTGACCGATGAATACATCGGCTGGCTGACGCAGGTAGCTGCTCTTATGGGTACCGGCTTCGGACAGGACATTTCGATGGTTGAGAAAAACGGTAACACCTACGTAATGAAGGAAAATACAGAGGATCTTTCCTTGTTTGCAAAAACCGTGTGTGACCTCTTCAACGCCGACGGTGTAGTGATCGACGACGGTCTCGGCCTCGGTGTCGGCGGTCGCCGCCAATACTTCACCGAGGGCTCGGTTCTCTTCCTCAGCGGCTTCTGGCTCGGCGACCTCGAATATCCTTCCTTCTATGCAATGGAGAAAAAATCGGCTGTGATCTATCCGAAGTGGAATGAATCCAAAAAATACGGAACATGGGTTCACGACTCTGCCGAGATCGGCTACATTCTGACGAATACGGCAACCTTTACCCCCACTTCGGCATATTGTCAGCTCCTCAACGAAAAGAGCGTCGATATCATGCGCGAATACTTCGAGTATCAGTTGAAATACAAGCAGAACACCGATCCCGAAGCCCTCGCCATGCTTGACCTGATCCGTGACACCATTGCCTCTCCGTTTGAGTATTATCTGACACCGAGTGGCTGCGGCATCGGATTCTTGGTACGCAATGCGGTCATTCCCAACAACCCCGCCTCGGTTGCAACACAGTATTCCTCCAATCGCCCCGATTTCGAGAAAAAGCTGGGTGACAAAATCGCACAGTTTAACAACCTCGTTGATTGATGCCTTAATCGGGACAGGATAACGCGCGCTTGCAACCTATCATTCGTTTGCGCCATCAAAAGTGTATGCTTTTGGTGGCGCATTTTTGGTTAGGTGAAAACCACCTGCTA
>JAZLAP010000104.1:0-6755 GCA_045613265.1 Eubacteriales bacterium
CTTCCGCTTTCGCGCATTACAGGACTTTCCTTCGATCTTGTTTCTATGGTCGAAGAACAGACAATTCACCTGCCCGACTCGGACTACGTCGGTACCGTTACCGCATCCAATACCTATACCGATACGAGCTATGCGGGCTTCAGCCGCTATAGCTCGACGGTTTCCAACTATGCCGATTACGGATACACCTCGAATAAGATCTCGACCTGGCGCACGCAGGATAAGAACTCGGGAAACAAGGTTCAGTATGATCCGATGGGTATCAATATTTCGGTTCCCGAAAGCGGATACTATGAAATTTCGCTCGTTTATATAACGGCGGGCAATGCCACGGTTTCTGCGTACCTTGACGGTAATCTGACAAACGGCTACTGGTCGGAGGGACCGAACGTGAACAGCTCCACCTCGAAGCTTGAAGGAACATGGGTGCCGTACACCTATGATGTCGGCGGCGACGGACAAATTCTGACGGCGGCGACGGGCGTTTCCTCTACGGCCGGAAATCTCGCAACCGCTTCGCTGGCAAGCAGGGTGTATATCGAGGAGGGTGAGCATGTTCTTTATATTGCCAATACGGGTACCTATTCACTTTACATGGCGGATGTCGTAATCGAACCGTACAGCACATCGGCGCAGTATAAGGAATTTATTGTTACGCAGTCCTATGCGTTCTATGATGCCGATACGGCAACCGTTACCGCATCTCTCGGTCTTCAGGGACGTAACTCCTTGGGCTTTGCAGGCTATACCGTCCGCTTTACGGCATACGATCAGAACAATAACGTGCTCGGATCGGTCGATTATTTCACAACCGATTTTGAGACAAAGGGTGTCCATGTGAGGATCGAAAATGTCCCGGGATATCATCACTGTGAGCTTACCTTCTTTGATGAGACCGGGGCGGTGTTGCATGATCCATTTGCCTTTGCTCCGGATGACTACCGCGTGATCTTCCTTTCGGATACGCATCTTTACGACTGGGAGGATATGTTCTTTGACAACTCCGCGCAGCGTACCGCTTGGGCAGTCGAGTCGGCGCTGAAGGAGCATGCCATTTCTCCTATTGATGCAGTGGTTATTCCGGGTGACGTGGTCAACAACCATCTCTACGAGTACGAGGCAGGCATCTTCTCCGCATGGGAATACGTTGACGAAAACGGTGTCACGCACACCTCTGCTTACAAGGGTGTTTCTTATCCCGCAGGCTCATCGGGTACCGAAAACGATCCGCTCGGTGTGCTTCGTATCCTCTCCTTCGTAGAGCTGATGCAGCCGCTGGTTGATGCGGGAATCCCCGTTTATGCAGTTCACGGCAACCACGACTGCTACCGCGACACAATCTTCGAGATGGGCTTCCGTACTAACCAAACCGAGGGCTATCTCGGCGGCGCATTGCAGTACGAGATGGACGAGGACGGTAATCTGCTCGTGCCCGATTACGTTATTGAGGATGGCGAAATTTCGCTTGTGACAAAGGTCGTTACGCCGGATGACGAAGAATACGAGATCTACGAAAAAGGATATGGCAAGGACTACGCCTTTGCGTTGAATGAAACGACCGCGTTCATGGTTTACGATAACTACTATAATCGCAGCGAGGATCCGACCGATAGCGGCTTTATTGCGAACTCCAGCGGTCGTAGCTGGGGTGAAGCGACGATCCCTGAGGAAATCGTGGAACGACTCGTTTTCTTGACCGAAAATTACGGTGACGTTTATGTTACGCTCCATTCTCTGACGGGCAATCAGCCTCACCTGAAGGCGATTTTGCAGAACGCCAATATTACGGCGATGTTTGACGGTCACACGCACGTAGAGCGTGTGCTGCCCAATGCACATGGTTCCGGAAAATATCTCTTTACCTGTGGTTATTTTGGTGTTCCGATGTACGATTCGCAGAAGCATTTTCAGACCCATCCTTTCAGCTATCGTATGTTAGACAAAAACGGCGATTCTCTTCGCAGCTATATCGTGCTTCCCGAAAAGGATTATCCCGAATACACCTTCAAGAAATCCTCGGGCGCATATATTCCTGCCTTCTATCAGCCGTATCTCCGCAGAAAGCCTACGGTCATTCGCTGATAAAAAATCCCACACCTGTTTCATAGGTGTGGGATTTTTCATGGTATTGCTTGGATTTTTTTAAAAATATCACAAATATGATATTTCGGCATAAAAATTTTATAGCCTTGACCGAAAACATATGCTATACTTTAACCGTAAATTCAACTTTATAAAGGAGACAGTAAAACATGGCTAAACTGATTAAGGTAGGTATCATCGGATGCGGCGGCATCGCAAACGGCAAGCACATGCCTTCGCTGAAGAAGGTGCCCGACTGCATTATGGTTGCTTTTTGTGACATTGTAGAGGAGCGCGCCGTGAAGGCGGCAAAGGAGTTTGGTGCTGAGGGGGCTAAGGTGTTTACCGATTATAAGGAGCTTTTGAAGGAATCGGATATCGACGTCGTTCACGTTTGCACGCCGAACCGTTCGCATAGCTTTATTACCGTCGATGCGCTTGAGGCAGGGAAGCACGTTATGTGCGAAAAGCCGATGGCGATCAATTCCATAGAGGCGAAGAAGATGCTCGATGCGGCAGAGCGTACGGGTAAGCTTCTCTCAATCGGTTATCAGAACCGCTTCCGTCCCGATTCGCAGTACATGAAAAAGGAAGCAGAGGACGGCACCTTCGGAGATATCTATTACGCGCGGGCAACTGCGATCCGCCGCCGTGCCGTTCCGACATGGGGCGTGTTTCTGAATGAATATGAACAAGGCGGCGGACCCCTGATCGACATCGGCACGCACGCGCTTGACCTTACCCTTTGGATCATGAATAACTACAAGCCAAAATACGTCGTCGGTACGGCATACCATAAGCTGAACGGCGATGCGCAGGACGCGCAGGGAAATGCATGGGGTAGCTGGGATCCCGAAAAATTTACGGTCGAGGACAGCGCGTTTGGATTTATTGTGATGGAAAACGGAGCAACCATCGTGCTGGAATCCTCGTGGGCGCTCAATACGCTCGACGTACGCGAAGCCGTGACTACCGTTTGCGGTACGAAGGCAGGCGGTGACATGGTGAACGGACTCCGTATCAACGGCATCCGCAACAACCGCCAGTACGTGTTGACACCTTCTTTTCAAGCGGGCGGCGCTGCCTTCAACGACGGCGCAACAGATGAAAATCCTGCAGATGCCGAGGAGCGTCTTTGGATCGAGGCGGTACGCGGCGGTGCGGCACCGTTGACGAAGCCGGAGCAGGCATACTGCATTACTCGTATCCTTGAAGGTATTTATGAATCCGCAAAGAGCGGCAAGCCCTATTATTTCGATTGATTATGTTGTGTTGGTCTTAAGCGAGACGGACACGAAAAAGCAACCCAAATCGATTTTTGATTTGGGTTGCTTTTTGTAATCTGACACGTGCAAGACTTTGTTTTTGCGTTTTTTGGTGGATATTACGGAGCAATATCTTTTTTGTGTCTCTTATTATAGATATACCGTGCTACGTAAACGATGTTGAGTATGAAGCTTAAGACTTGACCGATGAGACCGACGTAGGAAAGCAAAATGGCGTTATAGACCACCCAAAGTGCCGCAACAACGATGCAAGTTCCCTTGATAGCGACCTCTGTATTCCACCAGAATGCCACAACGAGAAGCGTATTGCCAACGATGGGGATGATGGAGAAAGGCGTTTCAAAGGTGAGAATACCAAAAACGACGAAGGCAACGATAAAGAATGCGGGAATCCAAAGCCCCGACAAGAATCGGTTCTTGCCCTTGAAATAGAAAATCAACACCATCAGAACGCAAATGAGGCTGCATGCACCCCCCGTCGCTCCTTCGGATCCCATCAAAAAATAATGAATGGCTTGCAGAAGATTGATCGCCATATTGCAGAGAAGAATGGTACGTCGACTGACCTTAAATATTGTGTAGGAAAGAAGAATAAGAATAGAAAAGGTCATGAGGATCTGCGCAACAATTTCGTTCGTCGTCATAATGATATCCTGTGTTTTTTTAATGAAAGTTTGTTTTTTATATGATTTATCGAGAGATTTTCAGCGTGACGATCTCGTATGGATTCACGGTGAGGAGCAGCTTGCCGCCGTCAAGAGTGAGCAAGCTTTCGTTTTCTTCCATAAGGTCTGTCGCGGCAATGTTGGAGACGGGAACGCCAAAGGTGAGACAAACCCTACTTTTTGCGCCCTTTGTTTCAAAAAGACGGATCACGGTATCCGTACCGTCCTCCGCTTCCTTCACGGTATCTACGATCACGTTTTCCTTATCCACCGAAACGAAAGAAAAGGCCGGAGGAAGCACCGTGCTTTCACCACGTGCTTTTTCTACCGTCATAGGATAATTTAAGTAATAGGCGCGGCGCGGCGTATCCGCGGTTGCAAAGTTGCCCTCGTGCAGATAGAGCGCATAAGTGAAATCTTGCTCACCCTGATCCGACTCGGTATTGTATTCGGTAGGACTGCGGAGCAAGGAGAGCTGCATGACACCCTCGTGAATATCGTGACCGTATTTGCAGTCATTCATGAGACTGACACCGTATCCCGCGTCCGAAAGGTCGGCGTATTTATGCGCGCAGACCTCAAATTTTGCGGCATCCCAGCTCGTATTTACATGCGTGGGGCGTGCGACGGTACCGAATTGAATCTCATAGGTTGCGCTTTCTGCGTGAATATCAACAGGGAACGCCGCCTTCAGCATAATATGGCGCTCATGCCAATCAATATGCGTATCAAAGTCAATTTCCGTCGTGCCGTCGTAGAACCAAACGGTCTGTGTAATCTTCGACTTGCGGTAGGGACGGACGATACAGATGCCGCGTCGCGCACCGTCATCCATGACCGTGACGCTTTCGAGTGCCGTAATCGTTTTGTATTGGTCGAGCGAATGACGTTCCCACTCGTAGTCATCATAGACAAAGGGGTGATCAGGGTAGGCACGAAGCTCGTTGGCAACGCAACCCTGCTTGATCAGTTCACGGTCGGCAGCCTTGTCGTAGATCGATACGATCTCATAGGCATCGTTAAACAGGACTGTAAGGCGGTCGGTCTCGACGCGCTTTTCATTGATCTTTACCTTGCAGTCGGTGACAAAATCGTTATAGACCGCATAGCCCTTTTGGGGAATGCCGCAAACACGTGCCGCTTTTCCGTTAAAGCGTACGTATCCGTCGCCCGTGAAGGAGTGCGGATTGAAAACCACATACCCCTCGTTTTTATCAATGCCGCAAAGGATAGCGTTAAGAGCAGTATCGCGGATCTCGCTTGCAATACGCTTGTCTTCAACGTAATCCTTTTCGCACTGCCTATGCACCTCGGGAATGGACGTACCCGAGATCACGTCATGAAAATGGTTCTGTAAAAGATTCTCCCAGCCGAGTTGCAGAGCACCCTTTCGGAAGGGAAGCCCCGTTAAATGCTTTGCCGTTTCGGAAAGCAGCTCGGTATTCTGATACAAAAGCTCTGCCTTGCGGTTTTCGCGCTTGTTCATCGATACCGAGGTATAGGTGCCGCGGTGAAACTCAAGGTATAGCTCTCCGTGCCACGCAGGAACGCTCTTTGCCGTTTCAAGCCGCTTTTCAAGCCGTCGCAGGAAATCGCCCGCAAATTCGCATTTTGCTTTGGGAACGCCGGGCAGTCCCTTTTCGGAACGGCGCAGTATTTCAAGATGCTCGGCGGTAGGTCCGCCGCCTCCGTCACCCCAGCCGAAGGTAAGAAGGGCTTCGTTTGAAAGCTCCTTGTTCTGATAACGCTCGTAGGTACCTGCAAGCGTTGAGGGTGTCGTCATGCCCACATAGGTCGTGTAGCGCTCCGGCTCTTTGCCGCGCTTCTTATCCTGTGCGGTCAGAAAATATGCATTGACGGGAGTGCCGTCGATACCGTACCAACGGAACGTATCGTTTGGCATCGTATTGGTCTCATTCCAGCTGATCTTTGACGTAACGAACCAATCACATCCGCTCTTTTTCATGATCTGTGGCAGAGCGGCGGAGTAACCAAAGACGTCGGGAAGCCAGAGAATGCGGTGATCGACGCCGAATTCCCTTTTGAAGAAGCGTTTTCCGTATAGGAACTGGCGAACAAGGCTCTCGCCCGAGGTCATATTGCAGTCAGCCTCGACCCACATTGCCCCCTCGGTCTCCCATCGTCCCTCCTTGACACGTTCCTTTAATTCCTCATAAAGCGCGGGGGCTTCCTCCTTCAGATACTTGTAGAGAAGTGCTTGCGAGGACATAAACTTGTATTCGGGGAAACGGCGCATCAGCGTAAGAACGGTCGAGAAGGAACGTTGCACCTTCTCGCGCGACTGTCGGAATGTCCATTGCCACGCGCAGTCGATATGCGTGTGACCGATGGCACTGATTGCGGTGTCGTCGTTTCTGCAAAGCTTATCGTAAAGCTCCGCGCGTATATATGCGCGCGCCGCCTTCAACGAGGCATAATACTCATCGCTTCCCGGCTCGGTCATATCGACAAGATCGTAGGTGCGGTCGAGGCGGTCGATGATCTCGGCGTACTCGCGTGAATGGACGTCAAGAAAATTCAAGGCATCGGCGGCGGTGCTGATATCGTAATAGAGCTGCTCCGCATCCTCGCAAACATTGTGAAGCTCGATAAAAAGCTGACCTTTTTCGAGATGCGGTCCTGTGTAGGCGTAAAGATAAACGTCATACGTTCCTTCGCTTTTTTCGAGGCGGACGTAACGGTGGTTGATATCAAGTCCCTG
>JAZLAP010000105.1:0-28968 GCA_045613265.1 Eubacteriales bacterium
ACCGAAGGTGCTGTAACTGCTCCAGGACTTTCCGTTTACGTCGGTCAGCCCCGAGGCCGAGGTGTTGCGAAGCGTAATGTCGGTCTTACCGTTCGTTGCGAGCGTCGAAAGCTTGCCGTAGATCGCGTAAGCGCCCGCTTGCATACCGGCAAAGGTAGCGGTGATCGTCGCATTCTTAGTATAGGAAAGCGTGGGAAGCGTCTCATCTGTCGAGGGGATCAGCGTACCGCCCGCAAAAGCAGCATTGTAAAGCGGATCGTTTTCCACAAGGATCTCACGCTCGGAGACCGGCTCCGCGTATTCGCCGATGCACATGAGATTGAACGCCTGCAGCTTATAATAGTTGCCCGAAACGATCTTCACGGTAACGCTGGCAGTGCCTGCCTTCAGGAGGATGGGATCGGTAAATTCAAAGGCGAGAACCGATTCGGATGCCGTACCGATCTGTGCGCGGGCTTCGGGGGATTTCAGCGTTCTCACATTTCCTGCGGAATCGGTCACGGTAGCCGAGAATACGCCCTGATAACCGATGATCGAGGAAACCTGATACATGCCGTCACGCGGAATATTGAGCGTAAAGGTGTGCTGAGTCGTTGACGTACCGAGCTGTGCCCAGCTTTTCGAGCTGTAAGTAGCAGCCGCCGCACCTGCATCGTACTCGCCAACCTTCACAAGCTTTATGGCGGCAACACCCATGTTCGCCGAATTGGAATAGAAGGAAATCTTATTCTCTGCTCCATCAATCAGATACTGGTAGCCGAGGAGTCGATAGCCCGTCGTGGTGGCAACCGAAAGCGTTGTGCCGGAGGATTCGGATGCCTGCAGTCTGCCCATCGTCTCAATGCCTGACCAGTTACCGCCGGGAAGTGCCTTTGCGGAAAGATTTTTGTAGAAAATATCGCACTTCTGCTTCATGCCCTCTACCTTCATGTAGATGGCGTAAGCACCCGATTGCATGCCCGAAACCGTAAAGCTTGCTGCGTTGTTTTTCGTTAAGTAGACCGTGGGCATCATACCGTCAACCGTTGTGAGCGTACCGCCCGTGATCGCACTTGCGAGCACCTCGGTCTCGGTTTTGTAGGTGTTTTCACGGTATACGCCCACAAGCGTCGTGTCGCCACGTGCCAAACCGCTGACGGAATTTTGATAATACCCTTCCATCAACGGTGCATAAAAGACATAGCTATCCCCGTAGCGATAGGTATTTTTCCTTGCTTCGACGACTCTTCCGTCCCTAAAGACGAACTTCACGCGCACCGTGACCTCGTTTCTGTCGTAAATGAGCATTGTCGTGGGAACGCCGTTCTCGCTCGTCTTAACCGTCTCACGGTAGGTGTGTCCCGCAATCGCAGGGGGATTTGCAGGATCGACCGTCCCCGCGTAGCTCAGCGGGTTACCGAGATCATCGGTGATCTTAACTGTATCCTTCTGCCGCACAAGCTCAACGAAGGCGAGCGCATTGATGACCAGATTCGGAGTGGTGTTGTTCGATTTCAATAGATTGTAGTTTTCATACGTCAACGTATAACTGCCTGCGGGGAGAATTACCGTACCAAGATCGGCATACATGGAAGAAGTTGAAATAGTACCAACACTCCAGTTCTTCGTATCATAAACATCTCCCTTGTTCACAAGGTCATCGTAAAAATTCTTTACAACCGTCTCGCCTGTTGCTGTATTTGTCAAAATCAGTCTTGCATTTTTGAATTTGGAAAAGTCGCTAACGTTGCGCTGGCTGAAGAGCGTATTCAAACTGTAAACGCCCGCTTCGGCAACGTTGATCTTAGCGGTATAGGTGAAGCTGCCGTAAACCGAAAGTCCCGACGAGCTGCTTGTATACTTATACAAAACGCCGTTTGCGTCGCTTCCTTCGACAAGCGTACCACTATTATAGCCGGCAAAGGTGATGCTGCCGTCACGCTCGTCGTCATTCCCGACACCGCATGCCGCAAATGTCAGCGAGGCAACGCCGAGCGGCGATTTGCCGCTTTCGCTTTCGACCTTGATCCTCAAGGTATTTTCACCCTTTTTAAGATACTGGTACGCAAGCACGGTGTCGCCCGCATTCGCGCCGACAATACAGCTTGCATTCTTGGTGGGCGCACTGTCGGTCGTCTCGATTCTGCCGAACATTTCGGAAGCGCTCCATTTTGTGGGGAGTCCGGTGCTTGTATTCTTAACTGCGACCTTATCCACGCGTGCAGAGCCGTTGATCGCAACCTTACCCGTGATTTTGTAGATGCCCGCAACCGGTGCATTAACGGTAATGGTAACAGAAGTGTTCTTTCCGCCTGCCGGGAAGAAATAGGTACCGCGGTCGGTGCCGTCAAGGAAACCCTTCGTTGTGCTACCGTCCGAAACAATATTGTCACTGTCGTCGCCCGTGATCAGATCGCTCATCGGATAGGTAACGCTCGTAACAAGCTCTTCAACGGTGACGTTGCCGCTTGCTACCGTCAACACCTGCTGCAAAAGCTCATTTTCCGCATAAGGCTTTACGCCCGATGCCGTTTCATAAACGTTTTTAAAATAGTCGGCAAGCTCAGCAAGCGTCGTGGCACTGCCATAGGTTGCGGTGACATCGCCGAACTGCGCGCCTTTACCGTTGATATAAAAAACGTAGGTCTCACCGTTTCCGACAAGCGCAATAAAGCCTCGATAGATAAGCCCAAGATCTTTTGCCTGCAGTGTCGTTAGTGTGTTTTTATAGGTGGTCGTATAAGCAAAGGTCATATCGCCGTTCGCATCCATACCCGTATACAGGTTAGATGCCGTGCCGCCGAGGCTATCGTATACCGTAACCGCCGCAGAACCTGCGGAAACGGCGGCAAAGTGATCGTTAACGGCAAGGTCGGTCATCGTAAGCAGAGTGCCGTTGTATTCGCCGATCCCCATCAAGGCGCCGTACACAACGCGATAACGCAGGGAAAGTGCATCTATTGCATCTGCATTCACTGCATAGGTCGAGCGAATGCCGGGAAAGCTTCCTGAAATGCGGGCGCGGAGACCTCTGTAGGTGATCGCCTGCGACGCCAAAACAAAGTGATCAAACCTATCCTCGGTAACGTCCGAAAGGTCGGTGCCATTCAAGAAGTCGTACAGCGTTTCCTTCTGTGCGTCCGTAAGCGCTGCGGTCTTACTTTCCACATCGATTCCCTTCTCGAAAAGCGCAGTTGCCGCCTCGTCCGAAAGTGTGGGAGCCGCCATGGAAGGCAACGCCATCATAACAAATATAAGCGTAAAGAAGACGAAAAACAAAGAAAGTCTTTTCATCATGAACAAATCCTCCAAACAATTTGTGGTATTTATAAACTATTTCGTCATTTTACCTATATTGTAGCACACACATACACCGAAAGACAATGGACAAAAACGACATTGTTTTATAAAAATAAGTGTTTTAAAAAAAAGCGAAGCGGCCCACTCGTATGAGGGAACCGCTTCGCTTGATTTATAGAGAAACAAGACCTGCATCCAATAGCTTTTGGAGCGACATCAGAATACCGAGCTTCGCATGGTAGAAGGTAAGCCCGCCCTGAAAATACACGGCGTACGGCGGACGAATCGGTCCGTCGGCAGAAAGCTCGATCGACGATCCTTGAACGAAGGCGCCTGCCGCCATGATCACCTCGGAATCATAGCCCGGCATTGCCCACGGAACGGGAGTAACGTAACTGTCCACGGGTGCCGCCGCCTGAATACCCTTGCAGAACGCGATCATGCCGGCTTCGCTTCCCAGCTCTACCGCCTGTATGATGTCGTGGCGGCTCTCTTTGCTATCGGGGATCACGCGAAAGCCAAGACGCTCGTAAATATTGGCGGCGAATATCGCCCCCTTTAAAGCCCCCGCCGTCACGGTCGGAGCAAGGAAAAAGCCTTGGTAAAAGGACGTAAGAACACCGAGACTCGCACCAACCTCCTGTCCGAGTCCGGGAGCAGAAAGACGGTATGCACAGTTATCCACGCACGCCTGTGTGCCGCAGATATACCCCCCAATCGGAGCGAGACCGCCGCCCGGATTTTTGATCAGCGATCCGACGATCATATCAGCACCGACGTCGCTCGGTTCGATCGTCTCGACAAATTCGCCGTAGCAGTTATCGACCATGCAGATCAGATCGGGCTTTATCTCCTTGACAAAAGCGATCAGTCTGCCGATTTCTGCAACCGAGAGGGGTTTACGCGTGGCGTAACCCTTCGAGCGTTGGATGGTGACAAGCTTGGTTTTTTCATTGATGGCGGCGCGAATGCCGTCATAATCAAAGCTTCCGTCCTCCAAAAGATCAACCTGTCGATAGGAGACACCGTATTCCCTGAGCGAGCATTTGGACTCGCGGATACCGATGACCTCCTCGAGCGTATCGTAGGGCTTTCCCACAGGTGACAACAGCTCGTCTCCCGGACGGAGATTCGCCGACAGTGCAACGGCAAGAGCGTGCGTGCCGCACGTGATCTGCGGACGGACAAGTGCCGCTTCGGTATGAAAGGTATCGGCATACACGCGTTCCAGCTTGTCTCTTCCCGCATCGTTATAGCCGTAGCCCGTCGTTGCGGCAAAGCAGGTCGCATCAACGCGGTTTTTGTGCAAAGCAAGCGTTACCTTTTGTTGGTTGTATTCTGCGATTCTGTCGATCTCCGAAAAACGTTCGGCAAGCTCAGACAAAATCTGTTCGCCAAACGCGTATACCGCAGGCGATATTCCCATTTCGTTGTATATACATTCCATCTGCATTTGTTTTTTCCTTCTTTTTATCATCTGATCTATATTATAGCATTTCGCATACCGAAAGACAAGAGCTTTGTCGAATAAAATAAGAAAATTGTGCGAAAAACTTTATTACTTTTCCATGAATTCTCTTGCAATACGGAAAGAAATGTGTTACAATAAATACGTTATTATTATATTAAGGAGAAAAACCATGTGGAAATTTCTTTTTCTCACTGCTGACAGCACCGCCGGTGAAACGGCGACCGGATCTTTCGGCGATTTTATTCCGACCATCATCATCTTTGTCGTTATGATTGCCGTTTTCTATTTTCTGATGATCCGTCCTCAGAAAAAGCAACAGCGCGAAGCTGATGCCATGCGCAACGGACTCGCCATTGGCGATGAGGTTACGACCATCGGCGGCATTATCGGTCAGATCGTCAGCATCAAAGGTGAGACCGTTACCATCGTCACGAGCAAGGACAGGACCAAGATCCGTTTTCTCAAGGCTGCAATCCGTAACGTAGACGTAAAAGCGAACGGCGAGGTTCCGGAAGGTAAGGAAGCAGTAAAGGCTCCCGACGTTGCCTCCGAGGATCTTCCCGAAAGCAAGTAAGACAAAAACGAAGAACGCGCCTCTGCGCGTTCTTCGTTTTTTTAGCTAAAGAAATTGAAAACGCACCGATTTCTCGGTGCGTTTCTTTGTTTGAATTAGCCTACGATACCGCTACGCTCGATACCCTGTACCAGATACTTCTGGCAGAAGAGATAAAGCACAACAAGCGGAAGAATGATCATAATACCGCAGGTATTGCGAATAGCGACTTGGAAGGTTGCAGGGTCGGTAGCGTTGCTATCGATGAACGCCTGCAAGGTCGCAGGGATAGATTCGAGAAGGTCCGGCATGAGGATGGTATCACTTCCCGAAATGAAGAACAGATTCGTATAGAAGTTATCCGTCCATTGCCACGAGAAGGAGAACAGGAAGATGGTGATCATCATCGGGATCGAAAGCGGGATAATGATCTGGAAGAAGGTACGGAAGGTGTTAGAACCGTCAACGTACGCAGATTCTTCAAGCTCATCCGGCACACCCTGGAAGAACTGACGCATCATGAAGATGTAAAGACCATTCTTGAAACCGAGACC
Source organism: Eubacteriales bacterium (assembly GCA_045613265.1). GTDB lineage: Bacteria > Bacillota > Clostridia > Oscillospirales > CAG-272 > UBA1740. Next base: position 5,858 of record JAZLAP010000105.1, read on the forward strand.
GAAGACAGAAAGAAGGATCATCGGCCAGAAGGTATCGGTAAGCGAGAAACCGGTAAAGGTATCCTCGGAGAACAGATTTACAAGCCATGTAACAGGTGTCAATATCCCGGGAACATGCCAGCCCGAAATCGCGCCGGGATTGAAGTATTCGAAGTGCAGGAACATGGAAAGGCGAAGCGTACCGTGCGGCACAATCATCGTCAAGACCACCATAAGCAGGATCAGCTTGTTGCCCTTGAACTTGAACTTTGCAAGACCGTAGCCGATCAGGCAGCATACGAAGGTCTGGAGCAAAGCGCAAAGAAGCGACAGAAGCAGAGTGTTAAGGAATGCCTGCGCATAATGGTTCTCCACGAAAATTGCCTTATAGGTCTGGATCGTGAAGTGCTTCGGAATGATATTGACCGTAATATCCATGAAATCCTCGGGTGCCATAAAGGAGCCCGCGATCTTCGAAATGAAGGGATAGAGGATAACGAAGGAAATACCGATCAACAGCAGAAGTCGGAAGATGAACCAGACGACGTTCGTAAGGAAATAGACCGAGAAGACCTTCGCCTTAACGCGATCCCAGAACGGAATCTTATCTTCAAAATCAACGATATATCCGTCTTTATTATACTTTTTCGGATTGGTTTTCATTTTCTGTGCATTCATGTCCTATCCCTCCTTAGTTACGCTTCTGGTAGAACACGAAGCCCGAAGCAATCGCCGCCACAGCACCGATGATCGCCATGACCACTACGAAGTATATCCACGACATAGCGGTTGCAAGACCGTTACTGCTGTTGTAAATGCTTCCTGATATATACGACATAACAACGTTGGTTTCCGATGTAAAGGCATCGATGATCGTATACACCGCGTTTACCAGAATCATAGGACTTATCATGGGGAACGTGATTTTCCAGAAGGTCTCCCAAGCAGATGCGCCCTCAATCTGGCACGCCTCATAAATAGCAGGAGAGATCGACTGAAGTCCCGCAAGGAAGATCAGCATCTGTACGCCGGATCGGTTAACAATGTTATAAATATTGTTAACAAGGTCCGTGATATACATAACCAGTTCCTTACCGACCTTCATGTTCTCAAACAGCAGTTGAATATCCATCGCGGAGACGATCTGCGTTGTTGCACCTGCCTCTTCACCCATTTGTGTACCGCCCTCCACTGCATCCTTCAACGTATCCGATGCGTTGATGGATTCCATAAGGCCGGTAGCGATAATAACGGGAACGAAGAAGATAGCGCGGAATGCCGCACGACCAATCATCTTCTGGTTGAGAATAACAGCAATGAAAAGCGAGAAGATGACGATAGCGGGCACGTCGAAGATCAGTTGCTGAATGCCCGAAATGAGCGTCTGAATGAAGCTTGTTGCATATTCACCTACCAAAGCCGACTTATAGAAGTTCAGTCCTTCAAAAATCAGCTTGTAGCCACCACCATCACGAACGGGAACCGTTCGGATGGTGTTGAAGCTGAACCAGATCGAGTCAATAATGATCGGGAGATAGATCAAGAGAAGACCGATGGCAAACGGCAGGACGAAGAACCAACCCGCACGCGCCTTGCGCGCATCAAGCGACGCTTTTTTTCGTCTCTTGGGAGAGATCTGCATTGTATTCTGTTTTGTCATTATACTTCCCTCCCTTAGTCAAGCTCTACGCGCTGGAAGCCGTAGGACTCGATATTGTATACCGCACCATTAAACCGGACGGTAATATCAAAGACGTTGTAGTTGAGAATAATGCCGACACGATCGCCGCTGATTTCATCCTCATATACGATCATAACGACCGATGCATCGAAAATGGTGTACGGCGTCTTGACGTATTCACTATCGTCGGTCTCGGAATCGGTATAAATGCTCTCGAACTTATCAAGGTCAATCGTATCGACCGTAGCGACTATGTCGCCCGTAAATCCGTTGCCCGCAAGATATGTCATAACATCATCAATAATGTTGTTCTGATATACCGTAAGCACGTCTTTATTTCCGTTCACGTTATTGAGGTACTCTCGAACGTGCGCCTTTACCGATTCGGCAGTAGCGACCTCCGCCTTTGCTACATAGAAGTATGCAAGAGCAGACGTGAGCGCACCATACTCGTAAGGAGTCAGGCTCTCATAAACGGTGTTGCCATCGTTATCGGTAGTGTAGGTGAGCGTTTCAACGAATTTGTTAACATACGGAGCGTAATATGCTGCGATCGTATCTGCAATCGACTCCTTCAGAATCTCGGTAAATTCAACAGCTACCTTCGCATCGAATCTGTCAAGTGCAGGAGCAAAGGTAGAAAGGACTTGAGCACAAACCGCATCGTAATCAACCGAAACCGTAAGCGTTTTACCTACGGTGCTCTCCCACGTTCCGCCTGCCATATAGGTAGCAAGCATTTCGGAGAGAATAGCACGCTGCGCCTTGGTGACATCGCCCCACGAAGAAGTCAATACGTTAATCAAAGAATCGATCAACGCCTCGGTCTGATATACATCCTCGGCTGTCTTCTCCAAGTATGCAACGAGATCGGCGGCAACCGAAAGATTATACGCCTGCTTCTTAACGGCAGCCTCAAGCTTAAGCTCTGCGGCAGCGAGAGCACGCTGCTCGGACAAAGTGGGATTTGCAGGATCGACGATCAACTCACGAAGTGTTGCGAGTGAATCTTCAGCCGCCTTTACATCGGCAAGATCGGGCGAGTCTGCGGAATTGAGAAGTGCAAGATGATCCTCTGCTTCCTTGAGACGTACATCGTAATCAGCCTTCGCTACCTCAATCAAATTCTCATTCTCGAAGAAGCGCTTGGCGACGATCTGAAAACGCAGATCGTGCGTAGTTGTTTCAGACGCATCAAGGATCGCCTTCTCTACTGCGGAAACCGTAAGATTCTTGAGAGAATCACGATAGCGCTGCAATTCAAGACTGTCCGGAATACGTTCTGCAGTGATCAAAATCTCATCATTGATCTTATAGGTCTGCAGATCGCCAATTGTGTTGTTGAGAGCAGTGTACTGCTGAACAAGATCCTCAACCCAGATATCGTATCGGATCGAATAGTAGTGGCTGAGAAGAAGGTCGTCCTTCAAAAGCGCGGTGTTTGCATAAGAAAGGATGTAATAGAGCGAAGCACCGTTTTCGATAGACTTCAGAAGGAGATAGTCGGTATCGCCGGCCTCATTCATTGCAGCACCTGCATAATTCACGTAACCGTGGAGAAGCATGCCGATGAACGGTACGGCTCTCGTCATGTACTTGTAGTTCGAGCTGTCAAGAGGCAGATCGATAATATGGTCAACCTGCGTTGCGGCAAAGACATTACCACCTGCAACCATGACCGAACCAAAGTCCTCTTTCATGCTGCCAATCACACCGCTGATCGTCTCCTTGGCATCCTCGCGGTTCTGCGGATTATCCTCATAGAACGAGGAATTCAGATCTGCGCCGAGCGAACCTGCGGAAATACCTATGATGCCCTCTGCCTTTGCATACGAAACAGCAAACTTTTCATAGTGACGGGCAATCGCATCGGGAGCGAATGCAATGTCGAAATAGCTGGTAAACTGCTGATATACACAATCGTATACCTGCATGCTTGCATAACGGTTGTCTACGGTACGGGCAGCGTCGTTCTTCAGTGATGTACCGTCGAACATCTTGGTTACCGTACTGTAGCTGAACTCAAAGTCGGGATAAACACCGAGGCTTCCGATTTCAAGACTGTCTGCATAGGCAAGAAGGTCGTTAAAGCCGGTGAGACCGCCAACCTCCTTCATCCAGTTAACCTTTGCAGGATAGGTGGAAATCAAACCGCCGTTCGTGAAGCCGGTCAGCTTGAAGTTGATGTTCACAATATCGCTGATATTTTCAGCAAGCTCGCGATACTTCTTCGCCTCTGCCTCATATTTTTCGGCATTGGTATAGTCACCCTTTGCTTTAGCGGCTTCTGCGTTTGCTTCCGCCTGCTCAGCCTTTTCCTTATAAGCTGCCATGTGCGTGGTCTTGTACGTGGACAACTCCTCGTACATAGCGATCACATCGGTAAACGTGGTCAAGGGCTTATTGACGGTGACGGGAACCGACAAAACCTTATCGGTAGTCTCCACCGTACCAAAGGACTCAATGTAAAGCGGGAGCGAATCGGCAACGTCATCGGATGTAAAAGACGTTTTGCCGTTCCAGATGTAGTCGCGATACACCTTCGCCATGCCGATCCAGGATGCATCTTCAAAACCTGCTGCAACCGCCGGAACAGTATCACCGAGCATGCAGATGTTCATGGAGAAGTTGCCGAGATATTTCTTTTCGGTAACGACAGTCCATGAGCTGGATGTCGAGGAAGAAACCGAAAGCGATCCGTCAAGCGTGTAGGAGTCGCTCGGTTCGGGTGTGAAGGTGGGGTAAACCAACGCAAAGTTATGCGCGCTGCCGCCACCGAAAGCAACGGTAAGCGACGAAAGTGCTTCGCCCTCGGTCAGGTAGGCAACGTAGCCCGTCGAGTTAACAGTCGTTGTCGTTACCTTTTCCTCTTGGATCTTACCCGTCTCATCAACGTACTTATTGATCGTGTCCGACTTGAGCGTTTGCTTATCTACGATACCATAAACAGGAACGCGGATCTCCTCCTGATGCTTTGCCGTGATCGAATAGTAGGCGAAGTCCGTACCGTAAACCTTGTTCGTCAGCGAGCCTGCGCTCTGCTTACGAAGCTCATCGAATTCGAGGAGTGCACCGCTACCGTCGGGATAGAAGGCGTAACCGTCGTTGTTCATGTTGCCCGCACCCAAATACTGAAGCATATCAAGCGAAAGCAACGTAAAGTTCGCGCTGTCGTAACGAATACCGTTCGCGGGAAGCGAAACCGAAAGCGTTCCGTCAGCACCGATGGTATATTCCAGCGACATACGGAAGTATGCAGGCGCCGCATCGGTGGAAACGTAGCCCGTAAGCTCGGTATCCTTTGCTTTTTCGTCATAGTTATAGGTTTCGCCGCAGTAGGTCTTGACGTAAGACTCAAGCAGCTTCTTCGTCTTATCGGGAAGGTCCTCACCTACAACGTAGATCGCATAATTGATACCGGTTTCGGGGTCGATCTGCGCGCAGATCTTGTACTTAGCCTTATATTGCTGTGCAATTTCGGGCTTTGCCGTATTCGGATCGATCAAAGCATAGGTGTTGTAAAGCTTCGAATACTGGAAGGAAGCAACAACAAACGCTTTTTCCTCATCGAGATAATATTCTTCCTCTGCGATCGCCTTCATCGCGTTATACGCAGTCATACCGTGGCGGGCATCGTAATCAATGCCCTTTTCTTCAAAATAATCCTGATATACCACAAGCACCTCCTCCAGCGTTTTGCCGGAAGAATTTGCGAAGTAGTTAAGGATGTATTCCTCGATGGGAGTAAGGATCAGGCTTTCGAAGCGTGCCCTTGTAATCCAACCGGGCATCAGATAGTTCGTATCGGTACGGCCGATGGTATATTCCACGCGGATACCGTTACGGATCTGCTTCACGGAAATCTGACCGCGCTCTGCCGCCTCGTTAAAGCTGAACATTTCGCTGACGGTACCCGTCATATCCATATACTTGACCTTAAGCTGAGACAACGCTTTCTGTCTTTCCGTACCCGATTTGGATACGCCTGCAAGCGAGGCGGGGTTTGTGGAAACGTACTGCCTTGCAACCGTGTTGTAGTAGTAAACCTCACCGGTATAAATGTTGCAGTAGATCTGATAGTTTCCGGAAGCGGCAAGAAGCTTTGTATAGCCGCTTGCGGTCTCTGCCGCTACCTTATCTGCGAGCGTGGAATAGGAATTCTTGAGAGCACCCGCAGTTGCGATTTCATAGGTCTTTAATACTTCTTCCGTATCCTCGTCTGCCGCCAAGGTAGGAACGGAAAATCCAAAGAATCCACCCAGACAAGCGAACAGCATCGTGCCGGCAAGAAGCATAGACATTATTCTTTTCATTTTCATTCTGTTTTTCTCCTATGCGATACCGTTATAGACGATAGTTGATTTCGACGATGATGTTGGAAACGAAAGAAACCATCTTAGCAATCAAGCTTGAGAAGAGGATACCGACGAACATGACGATTGCCATACCGACAATGGATGCAATAATCATGATCATATTCTTTCCAAGCGAGTAATCGTGGGTGACCATCGTTCCGAAGAACAGAAGGAAACCAACCCATACATAGCCGATTGCCACAATGAAGGTAATGATCGAAGCCTCGGTTTCCGTAACGATATTCGAGGCAGCGGTGGTGACGATCAGAATGAAAGGCAACGGTGACAAGCTGTAGCAAGTCGCAATCGTTACGTCTCGCAAGGAGCCTTCGCCATCGAACAGAGTGGTAAGACACCAGTTCGACACCACCCACAGAACGATCGGAACACCGATCGAGAGAATCTGCGAGAAGATCGTCGAATACAGCCCCTCCGGATTCAGGAGATAGCCGGTACCGATCGACTGATAGTAGAAGGCGATCACGGTGATTCCGAGGATCGCAAGTGCCGCACGCATAGAGCCGCGCCTCTCATGCTTCAGATCCCAGAAGCCGTCGAACGGATGATAACGAAGATGCTTGCTGAACAGGAATTCTTCCTTGAAGGTACGCTTGCCGCCCTTCGTCGTCGCCGCCGTGTTGATCTTGGAAGCATATTTGCCGTACTTGGACATCACGAAGAGGAACACAACAAGAAAGATCGGAATCCAGATAAGGTTTCTGGCTACCCATTCCTTACGAACCTCGGCATATGCGCTTGAATAGTTCGTCGTATCGTAAGCGGCCTTAAAGTATTCCATTGCTTCTTCGTATTCGCCTTCACGGTAGTAAGCCTTACCTACACCGATATAAGCAGCGTCGAAGTTATTGTTGCTGGCGAGAACGCCCTTCCATGCATCAACCGAACCGACATAATCGCGGATATTTTCGTAATGTAATGCATCGTAAAGAAGCGTGCCGTATTTGGTACAGGTCAATACCGTAATGACCTTGGTCGAGCTATCAAGGAGAAGCATTTTATACTTAACGCTACCGTCAAGTCCTGCCTCGCCCGCTTTCTGATAGGCAATAGCATTCAGTTTTGCGGTATTGCCAAGCTGAATACCGTTATCGCCGAAGGCGAAAAGAAGCTGACCGTTCTGATCGTAGGTAAAGATCTTGTTACGAACGGTATCAATAATCGAGTAGGTCTTTTCAGGACCGATGGCTACGTCGCGGATCTGCGAAGGACCGGTCGGAACCGAAGAGTTTCCCTGCACAAGCTCTTGAATATCGACCTCACCGCCGGTACCGAAGAAGCCGTTACGCCTCATGATCTCTTCGCCGGCAGAATTGAGTTTCTTAACGGGAGCATAGTCACCGGTTTTGGATTCGATTGCCGCCTGTTGCTCAGCCTGGTTTGTCTGAATGATGGTAACGAAAATAAATCCTTCGTCATCGATCGAGATGTTGTTGTACTCGGTCGAAAGGTACTGTACCGAGTTTTCGCGCTGCTCCTTAGTCTGGAAGCGGCGCCACATCATTTCGATGATACTGTAGGTAACCTTCTGTGCACCGATAAAGCCGGTAAAGGTTCCGTCCTCCGTCATAACGATAATACCCTGATAGGTAGACGAGGAAACGACGAAGAATCTGCCGTGCTGGTCAACCGCCATCGCGATCGGCTTATAGGTCGATTCAGCGCCGAACAGAGCCGACTGCGGACGCGGAACGATGCGCACGAAATTACCTGCAAGGTCAAAAACGACGATACGGTAGTTTTCGGTGTCGCAAACGTAGATATATTCTTCGTTCACGAACACACCGCCGGGGCTATTCAGGCTATCCTTCGACATACCGTTGTAAAAGCTGCTGATCGAAAACTCGTACTGATAATATGCCGAGAGAACGTAGATGGTGTTTGCCTTTGCATCGGCGATATACACCTTATTATCGGGTCCGACAAACAAGTCGTCAACCGATTGAAAGGAAACACCAATGCCCATGTCATCGGCATCAATGTTGAGCTTCGGCGAGTATGCCGCAGGTGAATACAGAGCCTTTCCGTCGATGGAGTAGGTGTAGGTCTGATAGGGCTCCACTGCGAAAGAGGAGAACGTACCGAAGAGCATGACACCGCAAAGGAAGAACAATAAAAACGCGGAAAATTTTCTTTTCATTTTTCTTTCCTCCCTTTTAGTCTTTCATACCCGAAGTACCCATCGTTTCCACGATCTTACTCTGGTTAATAACGAACACAGTGATAGGAACGAGCATCATGACCACCGTCGATGCAGCACCTGCACCCGAACGGGCAACACCGCCCGCGAGGATCTGACCGATTGCGTAGTTAAAGGTCTTGAGCTGTTCCGAGTGAATGAAGATGGAAGCACCCGTGTTCCAAAGACCCTTAAAGGATTCGATGATAAGGGTAAGAACGGCAGGCTTAACCATCGGAAGAGCGATCGTCCAGAAGGTACGAAGCTCGGATGCACCGTCGAGACGCGCAGATTCAAGGACGGCATCGGAAACCGAGGATTCCATGAACTGCTTCATCAGATAGACGCCCATCGTCGTTGCCAGTGCGGGAACGATGATAGCAAGATAGGTATCAACCCAACCAAATGCGCCGAGAATGATGAAGTGCGCAACCTGGTGAACCGTCTGATGGAACATAAGTGAAAGGACAATCGCCTGGAAGATAAACTGACGCCCGGGGAAATTCATCTTTGCAAGCGCATATGCACCGAGCGAACCGATCGCAAGGTTACCGAACGTACCACACGCAGTAATAAAAACGGTATTGAATATGTAGCGCGAGAAAGGTACCCAAGAGTCGTTCATCAGCGAGAACAGGTCGCCGAAGTTCCGGAAAGTAGGGCTGATCGGGAAGAAGCGCGGCGGGAACATAAAGAGCTCGTCAAGCGGCTTCAAGGACTGACCTACAACGTAAACCATCGGCAAAAACATGAACACACCGAGAATAACAAGGAAGAAGGTGATGCCGGCGTCGCCACCGTAGGAACGGTTCAGGACAACTTTATGATTTCGGGTTCTTAGTTTCTTCATATTACTGTCCCACCTTTGAAAGCATCTTCTTAATCAGCTTGTTACTGCCTAAGCTGACCGCAAAGAGGATAACGGCGATTGCGGAGGAATAACCGACCTCGTAACGAAGACCGCCGTAGTCGTCGAGATGGTGCATGATGGTGTGTGCCGCATAGTCAACCGACGGCATGCCGGCAAGCTGGGTAACAACACCGCCGAAGCCGAATGCGCCGGTAATGGCAAGCACGGCACCGAACATGAGCTGCGGACGCATTTTCGGAAGCGTGATGTACCAGACCTCCTGCCAACGGTTTTTGATACCGTCAACGGCAGCAGCCTCGTAAAGGCTTCTGTCAACCGTTTGCAGACCTGCAATAAAGGACAGGAACGCCGTGCCGAGCGGGGTCCAGAGTGCAACGACAATACAAAGCGGCATAACGTAGCTTGCATTGTCAAACCAAAGGATCGCGGTGTCGGTCAATCCAAGCTGCATAAGCCATGCGTTGACCCAGCCGTAAGCGTCACTCGAGAAGAGCGTTTTCCAAACCATGTAGACCGATCCGGAGATCGAGGGGGCATAGAAAATAAGCGTAACGACTGCGCGCACCTTCGGCGAAAGCTCGTTGATAAACCATGCAACGAGGAAAGAAAGTATGTAAGAAACGGGGCCTGTGATGGAAGCAAAAATCAACGTATTCTTACAAGCAATGATGAAAATATCATCCTCGAGGAAGAGGCGGATATAGTTATCGAAGCCTATCCATTTCGGCATTTCAAGCATGTTGAATTCGGTGAGGCTGAGAAAGACCGACAGAAACACCGGGAATATGGTAAAGATCGTGAACAGGATGAAAAAGGGTGCAACCATGGCATACGCAACTTTATTGCGCTTTACCTCTTTCCATGTCCACTGTGCCCTTGTCATATCGCGGCGAGAAACCGGACGTTTTGTCTCATGAGGTTGTGACATGACTAATCTCCTTCATAATATTTTAGCGAGAACGACAACGTTTTCGTTAATTGGTTCTGTTTGCTCTCGCTTGTTCAGGAGTCTGACCGATCTCAAGTGTCGGGAGGTCGAACTCCTCGCGTTTACGAGAAATTTCCTTATTAATCGTATTGACGTAATCCTGCAAGCTCGTAGAGGGATCCGCACTGTCGTTATAGGCTGCATAGAATGCAAACTGAACGTATCGAGTGATGTAATACGAGCCGGGATAGTTCTCAACGGCAGCGAGGCTATCGAGCTGTGCAACGATATTCTCGATCTCGGCGGCCGTCCAGGAAAGGTTGCGGATTGCTCTCGTGTTCGCGGATGCGTATTTTGCGGAAGGACCGATCAAAGCAACCATCTTATTGCCGTATTCAGCCTGCGATTCATCTCCGCACTGCCACTTCATAAAGAGCCATGCATTTTTGGTGTTGAGCTCGGAGCGTCCTGCATTATACAACAGGATGCTTGCCGTAACCGACGTCATCGAAACGTTGTTGATTCCGGTCTTGGGCTCGCCGGTCTCAAGATTGATCTCCGCCTTCTCACGGTGAATCGTAAAGTTACCGTTAGCATCGATATAGTTTTCGGTACCGGGAATCGGAACAAAGCTCCACATGCCCGAAATTTCAGTTGCGAAAACAGTAAGCGTGTTATAAGTCGTCACATAATCCGCAATGACGATCGGCTGCTCACCGGTACGGAAACGGTTAGCGACGTCATAGGTTACAGGGAAGGAATAGTCGGTGTAGAGACGGCATACGTCAGCAAACGCATCCAGTGCAATATTCGAGTCGTAGGCGATCTGTGCGCCGGCGTACTCGGGATCCTGCTCTTCCCAGATGTCAGTGCCGTTATACTTCCAAAGTCCCGAACCGCGCTGATAGAGGAAGATGTTGAACGCAGTGGCATAGGTAATACCAATCTCCATGTTATTTGCCTGGAGCACGGGAACGGCAGCCAAAATGTCGTCCCACGTTCTCGGAACGTCAATGCCGAGACCTTCAAGCACGTCGTTACGGACAAACATCATATTGAAGGCGGAGGTTTCGGGAATACCATAGGTTTCACCATAGAGCTGAAGCGGTACAAGAGCAGATGCAGCAAAACGAGGTGCCTTCGGATCGTAGTCATTCGCGACGTTACCATATATATCGGTTTCACCCGTTACATAAGTTTCAAGATCTTCAAACTGTGAAAGTCCTTCAATCGCACTGCGGATTGCATAGTTAATGGTATCCGTAGCACCGAGACCGATGTACACGTCAGGGCCCTGTCCGCAAAGAACGGAAGGAAGAAGCGTACCGCCAACGACGAGCTTCAGGTTAACACCGATGCCTTCAACGCTGGTGAACTGATCATCGACAAGCGAACGCCAGATCTGTGCCTGGTCACGACCGTACGCAAGCCAAACGTCGATCTCGTTGCCGTGTGTATCGGCGGTCTCGCCCATTGCGTTGTAGTCGGTAAAGAAGCTGACAACAAACGCGCGGATCTCGAACCAGATCGACTGGAAGAAGTTAGCATTGGCTTTGGGAAGTTTATTTTCTACAGGCTGCACGGTCAGATAGTCGATCGTAACGAGCGACGTCTTTGCAGTGTTGAGCCACGTACCCAAGGTACCGATATAAGACTTCAGGTTACCGAGGTTCGCCGCGATTTCATCCTCGTCATTACCCATCTTTTCAAGAAGAAGCGCGATCGTGGTCAGAGTCGCCGTATTGGAGGCCATACCGCCTGCAAGATCGGCAAGTCGATTGGCAACGGAATTGATCACCTCGCCCTGCTCCTTCAAAGCACGGATCGTACTCGGCATAACGCGGTTAAAGTTATAGCTACGGTACTCGTCGGGGGAGGTACCGGTAAGCTTAATAATATTAAGGTAGCAATTGTTGATCGTCGTCAAGGAATTTTGAATTGTTTCCACGATCTTTGCCATGTCGCCGAGACCAACCTCAAGCACGAGCGTATATTCAACGCCTTCCTCGAAGTAGAGGCGGAATTCGTGGAATTCATTCTGCTCATCGTGATAGCCGAACGACGTACTCTGCCATCCGTTTTTATAGTCAAAGCGCACGTTGGCAGCTTCTTTGAACGGAAGCGTTGCCGTACCGTCTGCTCTGCCGTATTCACCGCCCGCAAGCTTCATCACGCGCGAAGCAAACATGCCCTCAAGCGTGGTCTGCTTGAAACGTGATGTAATGTTGTAGAAGCCGGACTTGGTAACAGAGAACTTATATGCAGCCCACATGCCCGTCGTCGAATAGGATTCCTTGCCGATAACGTTCATCAGCTGAGAAGCGGGAGTCGTCGGGCTGTTGATCGCCGAGCTACGGTCATTAGAGGGATAGACCGAGGAGTCGGAAACGTAATCGGGAGATTCCGCTTCTATTTTAACAATAGCGCCGTCCTTAGCATTATCGGTCATATTTTTATGTGCTTCCGTGTAATCGGCATAGGACTTTGCTTCTTCGGTAACAAAGAGAGAAATGGACTTTACGAGAATGCCTTCGCGGGAGCCTTCAAGCGTGATCTTGTGTTCACCTTCCTTGAGGTAAATTTCAAGATCGCCGCTGACAAAGCCGCTGTTATCCTTCAGAACATACGTGCTCCAACGCGGATCCTGCTCGCAATCCGAGCGAAGGTCGTTTCCGTTGATATCCTGCTCAAATGCGTAGGAATATCTCTTGTTGCCGTAGGTTTTTCCTTCTTTTGCAGCAATCGCTTCAAGATAGAAAGTACCGACCGCAATTTCGTAAGTAGCATTGGCAACATCGGTTTCCGATGCCGGCTCGTATCTGCCGGTAGCCTTATTGACCTTATAGCGCGTACCATTCTCTTCGGCGACAAAGACGTAAGGTCCCTGCTCGTTCTGTCTGAAATAACTGTACGTATAACTCCACTGCTTGTCAAAGACAAGAGAGGTTGCCTCGCCAAACAGAAGCTCGCCATCGATCAAAAGCTTCTTTTCACAGGAAGAAATCTTTCCGTCAATGGAAAGTGAGTAATACTCAACCATGAAGCTGTAGAAGCCGGGCTTATCAATATCAACCGTCCATGTGAGCGAACCGGTTTCGGGCAAATAAATCGTATTCGTGCCCTCCGGCAATGTTGCGGTGATATCCGTGTAGCCTGCAAGAAGCGAACCGTCGCTGACATTGACACCGTTCACATAAATCTTTTTTCTCGTACCAACGGTATCAACCTCAAAGCGACCCAAATTCAACGAATATACGGTACCTACCGCCTGTCTGTTGGCAGCAAGAACCTCTTCGTCTGTCAGCTTTTTATCGGTTGCGGATTGTTTGGGGCGCAGCAAGGCGATCTGACTCGCCTTGTATGACAGATAAGACGTGGACGAATACGCCGACGTTGTGATGGTCGACGATGTCGTGTCTTTACTGTCCTCGTACTCTGTCGATGCCGATGTGGGCATAATAAAGATGCCGACTGACATGACAACGGTAAGCACGAGTGCAATTGCGCGGGTGAACTTCGTTTTCTTCATGAACCATTTCCCTCCTAAGAAAATACGGGACAAACCCCTCGGTGCTGAGCACCAAATTCGGTATTTGCAACTTCCGATTGACAGATTCCGCGCCAAGTGGGCATAGATCTCCCAATGGTAAGTAGTCAAATCACAGGGAAATCATACCACACTTCGCGCGAGTTGTCAAGTACCTTTATATATTACCTACGCGGCGCGACACCGGTTTTCCTCGCCTGTCCGTCTCGCATTTTCCAAAATACCGCGCACGCCGCCTCCAAACCCGTTTTTGCAACTTGTTCGGCATATTTTATAGTAAATGATATTTACTTGCAGAAAACAAAACAATTATTCTTAAAAAACACAAAAAATCATTGTATTCTGCGTTGTTTTATAAAGAAATTGTGGCTATATATCATTTCTGTTTGCGTTATTTTTTCTGATAGTAATTATTTTTTACTTACATTCTCATTTTTCGCAAAAAGAAACGCCTAAAATCGTCACTTTTTTGATAGTAAATATGCACAAATTTTAATGTTTATTTTCTACGTTGTAGCATTTTGCACAAAAACCATTTTTTCTTCCCTTTTTTGATTTTTTTACCGTTAATTTACATTTTTGTTATTTCTTCATGTTTTCCGCGTATTCCGGAAATTCCCGACTGTTTTCGTCTGCAGTCATCATTTTTCCGGTGTTTTGTTTCTACAAAAATCGGTATTAAATATACAAAAAGTAATATTTTTTTAAAAGCCTCTTGACAAACAATGATATAAAAAGTTATAATGTAGAAACAGTAGCATGCATAATCACAATCGTTGCAAATTCTAACAACGTACAAAGGAGATCAGTTATGTATTATATCGGCGTGGATCTCGGCGGAACCAACATTGCCGTCGGTATCGTAGATGAAAATTTAAAAATACTCAAAAAGGGCAGCGTTCCGACACTTGCAAACCGCGACGGGGAGCTGATCGTAAAAGACATGGCAGACCTTGCTCGCCGTTTGCTTGACGAAATGAACATTCCCCTTTCTGAGGTTGCATATGCGGGCATAGCGACCCCCGGAACCGCAAATTCTGCGACAGGCGTCGTAGAGCGTGCAAACAATCTTCCCTTCTCTAACTTTCCGATTGCAGAGCTGTTTAAAAAATATCTTCCCGTAAAGGAAGTTTTAATTGAAAACGATGCCAACGCTGCCGCTCTTGCAGAGGCATTGGCAGGTGCCGCAAAAGGAACACGTCTGTCCGTCATGATCACCCTCGGCACCGGTGTTGGTGGTGGTATCATTATCGACGGAAAAGCCTATTCCGGCTTTAATTTTGCAGGTGCAGAGCTTGGTCACACCGTCATCGAGCACAACGGTCGTCAATGTTCTTGCGGACGTCGCGGATGTTTCGAAGCCTACTCCTCTGCAACCGGTCTTACAAATATGACAAAGGAAAAAATTCTCGAATGCCGTCTGAAAAGCATCCCGACGCTTATGCTGAACGAGAGCGAGAACGGTACCCGCGTTTCGGCGCGCACGGCATTTTCTGCTATGAAGCAAGGCGACGAAGCGGCAAAAGAAGTGGTAGACGAATATATCAGCTATCTTGCCTGCGGCGTAACCAACATGATCAACATTTTCCAGCCGGAGGTCCTTTCAATCGGTGGCGGCGTTTGCAACGAGAAGGACTACCTTCTGAAGCCTCTTTTGCAGATCGTCAACAACGAGCAGTACACACGCGATAACGCAGAGAAAACGAAGGTTGTGATCGCGCAACTCGGAAACGATGCCGGCATTATCGGTGCTGCGGGTCTCGGTATGCACCGTTAACCACGCGAGGCATTCAATATAAACCATAGAAGCACAAAGAAGAAGGAGTGTTGACGAAACACCCCTTCTTCTTTGTTCATATGGATTTTTTTGACCTTTATAACACCAAATTAAAATTATATATTAAGAAAACAAACCTTTTTAACCGGGCAACACCATGCCGCATACATGAATTCAAAAAATAAAACCGCCACCGTAAGGTGGCAGTTTTATCGATGCGCTAATCAGGCATCCTGAGCCTGCTGTACTTCGGTAATCTTGTTGATATCTACAAGTTCACCGATGTCGAGCTCATTATCCATGCTTGCCGTCAGAACGTCCTGAGCAACCATAGAAAAAACGTGAAGCTCGGGGGTTTCATATACTTTCTTCATGATTCCGCTCCTATGTAATAATTATTACGCTATCATTATAGCACCTTTGTTTTACTTTGTCAATAGAAAAACAGAAAAAATATTGAATTTTTTCGATTTTTTTCGTTTTTTCCTATAAACGGAATTGGTTGTTCCCCAATGCCATGACATTTGTAAGTTTACCTTTGCCTACATCGGGAAAACTCACATTTTTGTGACCACAATTCCTTTGCCGCAACCGTAATGCGTTCCGTCTTTATCATAGGTCACGCGATAGGTGTTATCCCCTATCGTCAGATTCTCGACGGCGAAGTAGTCCCAATCGTCGGGGATCTGCGGCGATACACTGATAACGCCGTCGCACACCGTGATGCCAAGCAATCCCGAAAGCAAAATGTCACAATAAGCGGAGTGGTTATAGTCCTTGCCTCGTTCGAAGCCGCCCGTCTGCGGCAACCACCCCCAATCGCGCAACAACTCACGGCTTGACCATATATCGGTCACGGGATGCTTCACCTCGTCGATCCAAAGAACCGTCCTCCCTTCCTCGGTCGTGCGGCAGTGCGCCCTCGCATAAGCGGTAAGTGCCTTGTAGAAATCATCCTTTGTGACATAAGCTTCACCGGGCACCTTCATGACGCGCATCATCGCATATAGCGTCTCAGCAGTAGCAAACGGCCAGATATAGCCGTTCCAGAGGCATTCGTGGTCGGCTTCATAGAGGAAGCGCGGGTGCCTTTGTTCGGCAGTGGTGAAGCCGTACTGCGTATAAAAGCCGTTTTCGTCCCACAATTCGCGAAAGGCTGAAGCGTGACCGCGTGGGGCAAGAGCAAACCAGAAAGGAATGTAACCAATCAACTCTTTTGCGCTCTGGGACGGCAATACCTTTGCAAGTGACGGCTCTTCGCCTTCAACATACGGATGGATCGCCCTGTAAAAGCTTCCATCCCACAAATATTGCGTAATCTTTTCCTTCAGATCCTTATATTCGGCAGCATAGGTATCGGCAATATCAAACTTTCCCGCCCATTCTGCCATTTGCGAAATCGCGTAGGCGTTGATCGCCATATAGGAGTTAAGCGTGGGGCGGATGCCTCTTTGAACCTCTCCGGTTTCCGACACGCCGCTAATGCTGTACTCCATTGCGTCCACACCGTCGATCGACCAGAAAAGGCCGCACGGTGTCTTTTGCTTTGCGGCAACCGTCTCGTAGATATGCACGAGGCGATCCACAGCATTTACTCCGAAGGCACGGTCTCCCGTATGCCGACAATACTCGTAAACCGCATAGGCGAGCCAGTTGCTATAGCTATAGGTACGGCTTTTTTCGTCAAGCCAAAGCGAAATGTAGTCGCTCAGAATGCTCTTGGCGTGTTTCAACCATTTTCCCTCGGCAATGTGAAAGCCTGCGGCGGCGATAATGGTATTATGCGTTCCCGCCCAAGCGACAGGCGGCTGAAATTCGGTGATGACATAGCCATCCGGCGTTTCCTTGATATGCTTGCGGAACGTCCAAAAACGGAAATAATAGATTTTTTCGAGAAGCTTGTCGGGCAGATCGACCACGGGGATATTTTCGCGCATCCATTGTGCAGCGTGCGCATTATCGATCGCCTGCTTTACGTATTCGTTGTCATCTCGGTTAAATGCGGTGACATATTCCTGTATTTTTGTATCACAAAAAGCCATATTACGTACTCCTTTAGGCAAACTCGCGATTATTGTAGCACAAACGCGCCGTCCTGTCAATCGATAACGGATGCGCAAAAACAAATCGACAATTTTTTCTGCTTTTTTGCCGATTTAAATACCGAAACACAATCCAGAAGCGGCAACGTGCCGCCGTCCGACAGCACGTTGCCGCTCATCTTCAATTACGGTAAAATGCCGTTTGGCATTTATCCGTCGTTTTCTTATGCCTTCGAAAAAACGGAGATCGCCTTTTTAACGTCTTCCTTCATTGCCTGCATAGCCGCGTACTCGACGTCGTGCAAATAGCTCGACTTGCCGCTTTCGATGACCGACCTTGCCGCCATATATCCTGCTTTGGACATATAGGAGTAATAATTGATCTTGCGGATGCCGTTTGTGATCGCCGCCTTGAAGCCGTCCTCGCTGACACCGCTGCCACCGTGCATCACAAGCGGAAGCCCCGTTGCCTCTCTTACGTTCTTCACAACGTCAAAATCCAGCTTTGGCTGCGCCGTGTAGAAGCCGTGTGCGGTGCCGAAGGCGATTGCCAGTGCATCCACTCCGGTTTCCTTACAGAAGGACGCCGCCTCGTCGGGACGGGTGTAAAAATCCTCAGCACGGGCATTCGTCAGGCTGTCGCCGCTTCCGGCTTCTCCGGTAACGAGCCGTCCAAGCTCTGCTTCCACGCTGACGTTCATCGCATGCGCCGCCTCAACGATCTGCTTCGTCAGGCGAAGATTTTCCTCGTACGGAAGCGCAGAGGCATCCATCATAACAGAGGTAAATCCGAGGCGCAACGCCTTATAGACCATATCGAGCGACGTGCCGTGATCGAGGTGCACGCATACCGGAACCCTTGCCGCCTGTGCGACGGCAACCATAGCGGGTCCCACCATCGAAATATCGTTATATACGTTATGCACCTCGGCATGCGCGATAATAACGGGGCGATTCAGCTCCTCTGCCGCGGCAACGACCGCCTGCAGACTATCGAAGCCCGTGGCGTTGAACATTCCGATCGCGCATTTATCGCGTTCGGCGATTTCAAGTATTTCCTTCAAATTGATCAACATAATTGTTTCCTCTTAAAATTTTTACATTGCTCACGCATTTCGGCGCAAGC
The DNA here is from genome assembly GCA_045613265.1 of Eubacteriales bacterium. GTDB lineage: Bacteria > Bacillota > Clostridia > Oscillospirales > CAG-272 > UBA1740. The sequence goes on from JAZLAP010000105.1 coordinate 24,361, forward strand.
TTTCAACCCACCGATCGCATCGGCACAGCTGAGTGATGCGGCAGCAGATACCGTCGCGACGTCGAGAATCTCGGCATCACTCATATTCTCGTGAATACCGACGAGCGCACCGGCGCAAAAGGCATCGCCTGCCCCCGTCGTTCCTTTGACGTAACCGTCAGGCAGATCATAAGACGGAAGAAGCGTAAGTCCACGTGCGCTGCAGCAAAGTCCGAGGTCGGGCGTATGCAGGATCACGCGGTCGCAAACACCCATAGCCTTCAGTTTCTTGGCAAGCGCGGGAAGATCTGCCGTCTCCTCGGGTACGCCGCAAAGGCGCGCCGCCTCGGTCTCGTTGATGATAAGGTTATCGACGTAGGGGAGACAACGCTCGACAAGGGCATAGCGATCCGAGTTTTCACTCACGAGGTCGATCGAGGTCGTAATACCCTTTTCCTTGGCAAGCTTTAAAAGCTCCTCGCCCTCGCCGCCGTCGATCCTGTCGAGCAAAAGAAAGTAGCCGAGATGAAGCATCTTGACGTCAAGAGTGTCAAGGGCGACGTCGGCGACGCCGAAGCTTGCGCTTGCACCTGCATAAGTAAAGAAGGTGCGCTGTCCACCCTTCACGCTCATAACCTCGGTGAAGCTCGTGCGCTCCTTGGTGCGTTTTACGTGTGTCGTGTCGACACGGTTATCCCGAAGAAGCCCTAAGAGGAATTCACCGTTCTCGTCCTCTCCGATCCTGCCGACCGCCTTGACCGTAAGCGACGGGGCGATACGCGCAAGATCGACCGATACGTTCGGCACGCATCCGCCGACCGACTTTTGCAGTCCTATGATTTTGGTGAGCTCGCCCGATGCGGGATATGCGGCGATCTCATTGATATTATCGACAAGGATCGTTCCCGCAACCGCAATACCCGTCTTCATTAGTTACATTCCGCAACAAGCGGTCCCGCAAGCTCCGAAAGGAAAAACAAACGTCCCGGCAAAGTGGGGATATAAGACGAGGTGATCCACGGATCCTTGCCGTAGCGAAGCGTCATCCAGAGCGACATTCCCTGCCACTGCATGCCGCGTCCGAGCGTGCCGTCCGCACCGCCGATCGCATAATCCGCCTGCAAGAAGAGACCGGGGCCTACCGTATTGGCACGGCAAGGAACGAGTGTCGTTCTCGACTTAAAGCTGGTGAGCGCATTCTGCTCGACCGTCAAGGGATGGATCTTTGCCGCAATTCTGTAGGGCTGCTTTTCCCATTCCGCCGCCGTTTCATACTCTGCGGCAAACGTAGGCTCCCAAAAGGCAATGTGACACATTCTGCCGATGCCGTAAACCAGAACGAGCTTTGCGCCCTCTGCCTTCAGCGCGGCGATCTTTGAGGGATAGGTAGGAAGGTTCTCTTTCGTTGCAAAATTGCGTTGCGCCTTCGGCACAGTGAGTGCGCCGAGAGGATTGAAGAGTGCCGACTCCATTGCATATTGGAAGGAACCATGATTATCGGGGGCAAGCGTTTCACCATCGGCATCTGCCCATTCATCCATATTAAAGGTGTACACGTGCTCGCAGGAAATATTCCACTCCTTGAGGAAGTAAACCACCCACTTATACATACCCATCGGCCCTACGGGCAGGATAAAGGCGATCTTCTCGCCGCGTTCTTTAGCAAGACGGATCTGCATTGCAATCTCATGTCCCATGTAGGTTTCAAATTCGCCGAGGCTTTCGCAGGGGACGGGGGTGAATCCGTCATGCCAGAAAGACTGGCGCTCGGCGATGCTTTCGGGGGCACCAATACAGGCATCGATCCTTTCAAAATCCCATCCTGCGGGATAAAAGCCTTCAAGTGCACTGCCTTTTACGGTCGAGTTGAAATTCATAACTATCTCCTTTTGTATGTAAAAATTTATAATATTCCAATATTACATCATAAATTATAACACAGTTACCTTGGACACTCAATATCTTAAAATCGCCAAAAAGAGTAATATAGTATACCGCACTTGACAAGTGAGGATAATTGTAGTATACTTTTTATATGAAAAAGTATTTCAAACACAAGCTTGAAAATCTGATCAACGTCACGAAGATCGTTACCATACACTATTTTGAATTTGATAAAAACTTCAAAACGCCGGGAGAAACACACGATTTTTGGGAGCTCGTGTACACCGAAAAGGAAAGTCTCCTGTGCTATGCAGACGGTAACGAGATTCTGCTCGGCCCCGGTGAGATCCTCTTTCACAAACCGAACGAAATGCACTCCTTTTCGGCGAACGGAAGGCATGCGCCGAATGTTTTCGTTCTTTGCTTCGTTTGTAAGTCGGATGCCATCCGTTTTCTTGAAAACAAAAAGCTGTTACTGACACCGTCGCTTGCAAAATTCATCTATCACATTCTGGACGAAGGGCGCAAAACCTTCAATATTCCCCATTCGGATCCCAATCTGAAAAAAATGAAGCTGCAGCAAAAGCCTACCCTCGGCGGTGAGCAGCTGATCAAGAACTATCTTGAGATTTTTCTGATCAATCTGTTAAGACTTGAGACAGAAACAACGCAAGGCAATATGACCTTCCTGCCGCGCAAGGAGCTGGCGAGCAAGCCGGTAAATGACGTCATCCATCTTCTGCGAAGCGAGATCTATTCAGCTCTGTCGATTGCCGACGTTTGCAAGCGCACCTCGTACGGTCGCGCCTACCTTTTCCGTATTTTCAAGGAGAAAACCGGAAAGACGATCATGGAATACTATATGGAGTTGAAAATCGAGCGCGCAAAACAGCTCCTGCGTGAAAACGAGCTTTCGATCGGTGATATATCCGAGCGGCTTGCCTTCAACGCGCCCAACTATTTTACAAAGGTCTTTAAAAGAATGACAGGCTTTACACCTTCGGCTTACAAGCGCCGTGTATTAAGCTTGTCAATGCAATAAAAGGCTCGCGAAGGTCTGCACGCTTGCAGACGGTTCCGGAATCAAACATAATAGGTTATCTATCGACAAAAAGGGCGAAGAATTGTTGAAATTCCTCGCCCTTTTTATTAAAAAATGCGTATATGTTTTTTTCGGTACACTTTATCGTTTTATCACAAGGCTGTCGGTAATTGTGACGGGGCTATCGAAGCGGAGAATGCCGTTTTCAAATCCTGCAAAAACACAAGCACCGTCAATCTCAACATGAGAAAGAGCATCCGCAAACGGAATGCCAAAGCTTTGCAAGCGCAATGCACCTTCAACAACGGTCATACGCATATCCTTCTCCGTAACCGTAAAGGTTCCCCACGCGCCGTCAACGCTGAAAACGGTCGAAAAGTCGCCGGTTGCATACGGGCAGAAGCCTATATGACCGTTCGGCAGATCAAACGAAAAGCCGGACAGGATCGGAATCAGCGCGTAGCTTGCCATTGATCGTGCGTAATTACTGCCACATTCAATCTCGTTCCACGGATTGCGGTTTTTGCCGTTGTAGCGATCGCGCACCGCTTTTGTGACGCGAATGCCGTCGTCGATTTTGCCGCGTGTGCAAAGAAGTCCCGCAAAGGAATACTCGAATCCCGTCATCGTCTCCTCGCAGTACGGAATCGGAATACGCGGCTTTTGCACGTTATCGGGATAGTGACAGATGACACTGCCCGCCTCATCGTTGAGAGAAAATATCCGCCAAGGATTCGCAAACGCACGCATCGAGGACTTGTAGTTGTATTTCATCATTGCGGTAAGCGCCTTATCGATCTGCGAAGGATCGAAAATATCACCAAGCCCCAAAATATCCGCGTGCCACTGACCGAGCATCTGATCGATTGACGAGCCGTTTGCTACCTGATATTTAATCTCGCCTGCCTCATCATTCCAATAATCCTTGCAAGCATTGTATGCTTCAACGGTCGCTTTGTCGGTAAGGTCAACCTGATGAATGAAATATTCACCGTTAAACAGATTGTTCTTCGTCCACTCTCTTCCCTTTTCAAAGAGTGCTCGATATTCCTCCGCTTTTTCGACATCTCCCATTGCCTCTGCCATCAGGCTTCCTGCCTTCAGTGCAACGAGATACATACCCTCAAGCCAAGAGGATGGGCCGAACATTTCCATATCGAGCGTATGGTGCTGCCGTCCCTCCAGAACGCCGTCCTTATCGCGATCCCACCTGTCGGGGTTCTGCTCGCTCCATGCATATTCAAGAATAGACTTGATCTTCTCCCAGTGCGAAGCGAGCCAGGCATTGTCTCCCGACAAAAGCCACTCGCGGTAGCATTTAATGACGGTACCCATCTGCCCGTCGAGGCAGGCACGGAAGCCAAGCGGCTCGCGTCCTGCGGGAAGCGTCATGCGGAAATGCGTTTTACCGTCGGGATCGGTACAAAAGCGAAGCTCGTTTTCGCGAATAGAGCGTTCAAGCTTTGGAAACAAAAAACAGAGTGCGTATGCATAATTCCATACGTGCTGGCAGGTTCCTTCGCAGGAGCCGCGCTTTTCAGCAACGCCCTCCCATCCATAAAAGGAACCGTCGGAAAGCCGCAGAACCGTCGGCGATTTCAACACTGCAAGATTAGCAGCCGCAGCATCGATCACCGTTTCGGGAAGTGTCGTTGTATAAAGCGCATTTTTGAAAGCTTCCGTGCGCGTATAAAGCTCGTCAT
>JAZLAP010000106.1:0-1926 GCA_045613265.1 Eubacteriales bacterium
AGCCGAGTGCCTTAATATGCTCGGTTGCTCTTGTCCCCAGAACGCCGTTCCCAACTGCTGACGCCAGCCAGGCGTCCCCCCCCCCCGCTAATGCGGGGGGATCTTTATTTTGTGTGTGAAAAAGGTTACTGCTCGGTTTTCTTCATATATTGCTTTTGGAAACTTCTCGGTGTTCCTGATCTGAAACGATGATCGAGGTAGGAAGACGACTTGAAGCCGCAGAGACGCGCCACCTCTTTTATAGGGATCTCGGGGGAGTTTTTCAAGAATTCCTCTGCCATATAAACGCGGAAACGAAGGATATATTGGGCGGGCGACGTTCCGAGGTGCTTTCTGAATAGGTTATTTACCGTAGTTCTTCCGCAGTTTATCAAAGCAGCGAGATCGTCGACCGAGATGTGTTTATGATAGTTGTTCTGAATGTATAGCGTCATTTTTTCGATGGGAGTGGCGCGGTCTTCCGCCGTTGGTTCGAGTGCGGGGAGGTATATCTCTTCCGAAAGGAGAAGGAAAAGTTCACGGAGAAGTTTTTTGCCGCTGCTTTGGCGGCGCGGTTCGGGGAGCGCGATGATCTCATCGATCTTTGAAACGATCGTCGAGCGGTTTTTGATGCGGTAAACGCCGTAAGGAAAACCGAAAAGATGCGCGGCATCCTTGCCGTTATAGGTAAGCCAAGCGGTCACCCACCGCTTCGTTTTGGGAGCGTATTCCAGCGGTGTATTGCTTTTATGGATCATTATCGTATCGGGAGAAAGAAGAAAACTCCCGTCATTTTTATATAGGCGTCCTTCTCCCGAAACGGTCAAAAGAAGGTGATAGTTTGGGAGACCGTTGGGATAGACCTCCTTGTTCTGCGGTTGCTTACCAACAGAGGTCAGAAACAAATCTACGTCCCTATATTTCGGTTTTTTGAAATCTGACCAATATCGAATTGCCATAAGGAGCCCCCTTTCACTTTTCTATTTATATATTAGCACGGTTTTTAGGAAAAAGCAAGTATAAAAGGAAAGGAAAGTGGTCGATAGTGCAACTTTCTCCCTCCTTTTTATCGGTATCTGTTGACATAAAAAAGGCGTCGCAGTAAAATGGATTTGACGGAGAGCCTACGGCTATCCCGAAAACGATAGATAAAAACGAAAGTATACAACCAAAAAGAAAGAAGCCGCGATGAAAAAACGTTACGAAGCACCCGAGACGGAGAAAATGACGGTTATCTCGGAAAACGTGATGCAAACCTCTGCCGAGGAAGACGTCGACAACGAGGGAAACGATAATCTGCAAGAGATTTCGTATCCGGTTCAGAACCTGCAAAGAAGTTAAACTTAAAACATAAAAGATAAAACAAGGAGAAAAAGAAAATGAAAAAACTGTTAGTTCTTCTCGCCTTTGTTCTGCTTCTGTTTGCCTTCGCAATACCGACAGCAGCAGAGACGCCTTCTACCGAAGGAATTCTTGTTTACGACGGACTCCAAGCAAGACTGCGCGAGGATTACCCCGGCATTCGTTCGCTTTATACCGCAGATCACGCAAGGATCGACGCCCTGGTAGCAGAGGGCTATACCGTTGAATACGGTGCGATCATGGGCGTCGCCCTTACGGACGGATTTTCCACCCGTGATCTTTCCGTGACCTACGACGAAGAAAAGGGCTACGTAACGACGGGCGCCGCCAATGCGGTATGCGTTTACAGCAGTAAAGACAGTAGCTACGCCACGAATCTTTATGCTTCCAAATCGTCAACCCGTCGCAGCTTTGCATATACGACCACCTTCCAGGGCGAAAGCGAGTCGAAGGACATCTACGAATACGGTCTCGTATATGCGGGCTTCGTCGCCGTTACCGCACCCGGTGCAGACGCACCCGTAATCGACTACGTATACGCCGAGGGCGAGACCTTCGGTAAAGCCGATGCGCTTTACGGCGAAT
>JAZLAP010000107.1:0-1810 GCA_045613265.1 Eubacteriales bacterium
GGGCGCTGGTGAGAATGAGGATCTTGAAGGGCATGACAACCCAGATGGTGTAAAAGCACAGGACAAACATTTTTGCAGCGTAAGGGCCGTTAATAAAATCGATGGGATCCACACCGAAACCGCCGAGAATCAGGTTGACGAAGCCGACGGTATACTCGGTCTTGGCAAACAGGATCATGAAAACCAGACCGACCGCCAGTGTATTCGTCACGTACGGAAGAAAATAGAGCGTCTGGAAGAGCTTGCGAAGCACTTTTACCGACGAGAGGGCGACAGAGATCAGAAGCGCAATGCCGGTCGAAAGCGGCACCGTGATCACGACGAGAATAAAGGTGTTCTTGATCGCCTGCAAAAAGTAGGGGTCGTGCAGAACGTAGGAGTAGTTGTAAAGTCCCACGCCGTAAAAGCTCTGCGATGCCGAATTGAAGCCCTCCTCAAGCGAGTAGACGAAAACGTCGATCAAAGGATAGATCATGAAAACGCCGAGAAAGAGGATCGCGGGCAAAAGATAGAGCCAGGCTTTTCTGTTTTGCTTTTCCATAACGTCCTCCGTCAATCGATCACAATACGTTCTTCCGTTGCCTTGTCGAACAGAAAAAGCTTGTCAGGGCGCAGGGAGAGGCGAATGTTTTCTGCATCCGCATCACAATGCGTGTCTGCGCCGACGATTGCGCGAATAACGGGCGATATAGCCGCCGCGTGGCGCATAAGCAGGCTTTTGTCGCGTCCCATGACCTCAACACCCGAAAGAATATCCTGTGAGCTCCAGTAAAAACTCATTACCCCGGCAAGTTTTGCCCATTTTCCCGTATAATAATCATTTTGCGCTTCAAAACGGTCTTTTTCAAACCTCTCCCGGCCGAATGCACGAACAACCCTCACGCCGCTTAGATTCTCCTGCGCCATTGTGGAAAGGATGCCTTCATTTTCATCACATTCCAGAAAGCCTTTTCCGATCTTCCCGTGAAACACAAGCGAATAGGCAATTACGGCAGGAACAGGAATCAACGCGATCATGGTCAGCCTTACATCCATTCCGAGCATAAAAACAACCGCAAGAATGAGCAATATAATGATTCGCAGTACGTTCGTAAGCTGCTCCGAAACGAAACTGCGCAAGGTATCCAGGTCCGATGTGCAGCGCTGAATAATATCCCCGGTATGATTTTTCATATGCCAGGAATAGGGAAGACGCTCTATATGGGAAAAGAGCGAATCCCTCATTGTTTTTAGCAATGTTTCCGTGGCAGCAGTGTTGCTCACTCTGAAAACATACTGCATCGAAGTTCTGACTAAAGCCACAGCAAGCAAAGCCAGTGCCATTATCCACAGATGACGTCCAAGATAGGAAAAACCGCCGAAACGATTCACAAGATCCATCACAGGCTGTGAATAATGCGCCTCTTTACCTCCGATAGCATAATCGACCGCAGCCCGTATGATCTGGGGGCCGAGCATATCGGCAAAAGAAGCAACGGCAGCCGAAACAATACTTACGAGGAACAGAAGTCTGCTTTTCTTCGAAAAGCGCCAGATGAGAGCGGATGAATTCCCGCCCTTTTCCGTGTTGATTAAATTCTTATCAAGAAGCTTCTGTTTCATAATGTTATAAATATAGCATAAATACAGCAATTATCAAATACAGCGAAAACAGAAATAAGGACCGTGCGGAAAACACGGTCCTTAAAACCAGGAATTATCAGATGCTTACTTTTTTGCAAGTCCCTTCTGACGGGCATATTCGGCAGCGCCAAGTGCTCCCATCAGCTGCGGGTCCGTCTTCAGATTCACGACCTTGAGCTTCAGCACA
>JAZLAP010000108.1:0-4887 GCA_045613265.1 Eubacteriales bacterium
ATGCGAGATAGGATGCATCGCCTGTTTTGCGTGCAAATCGTTATGAAATATACTCCAACACTATTGTAATCAAAACTTTGATACCTCGGTGTTTTTCTCTTTTTAAGTTCATCCATTTTTATCACCAATATCATTATAACACAAATCGGCAGAGAAAACAACATCTCTGCCGAAATTTATGTGTGTCCGTAGGGGCGATTCATGAATCGCCCGCTTTTGTTTTGCGTATTTCAGCGGGCGATTCGTGAATCGCCCCTACAAAATCCAAACATCCTTATGAGAACTCTCGTAATCGGTGTTGCTTTTGTTTTGCTCAATATGTAAACTAAACTTTACATTTTATTTTTGTCGCCCGAAGTCAGGCATCCTTCGGTACATCCTTTTTGTCATCGAGCCTTTGGAAGGCGACCAGATTGTGATGCAGCTTCGCCAGATCGTTCCGCGTATCCTCGTCGTTGCTGCCACTGTAGCGATAGCCCTCGGCGCGCATATATGCATTCCAGCGCTTGTGCTCGGTTTCTGCACTTTTCAGCTGCAATGTCTCGCTCTTCTCCGCATGAATGATACGCGCGATCGAGGAACGATAATTATATTCGTACCTATAGAACGCGCGGATGTTTTCCTCGCGCTCCCTCTCGATCCTTGTCTTTTCCTCGGAATATTTCGGCATCGTCTCCTCGGTGAGCGACCGAATCTTTTCAAGCGCAGCAGTATAGACCTTCTCGGCATACTCCTTATTCGCGGTTTCCGCCTTTTGCACCATCCGAGAGTTAAGCAACGTTTCGACCGAGTACAGGTGCGAAAGGTCTCCGATCATGTGGATGTTGTAATACTGCTTTTTGAAATTGGCAACCCCCTCACGGTATTCGGTAGCCGTATCGGCTTCCCACTTTACGCCCATCGACGCGGAAATATCCGAATCGTATATAACGGTCTCTACGTCGGGCTTATGTCCGTCACCCGTGTACGTCACCCGTTCGGTAAGCGAGCGGATTCTGACTGCGGTATCGAGATTGTCCCGATCGTTGCCTAAGCAAACGAAAATATACGTAGCATCGGTGATCGCGGCAAGCTTTTCGAAAAACGCCGTGCTTTTGGTGTCGATCCCACCGTGAATACGGATCTCGTAGCGCGCTTCACCGTCCACCTCTTCACCGTTCAGCTTCTTGTCCATCAGCTCGGGGCACAGACCTTCAAAGCGATCCTCGGCATGCTCGTCCATATCAAAGACGTTGATCCGCAAGCGGTATCCGTCCATCTGGCAGAACCATGCGAGCGCCTTTGTGAGCTCGAAGCCGTATTTGCCAAGCCCCACGACGACCGTCGAAATGACCTTTTCTCCCCCTCCTTCGTCTCTGGCGTTTCGGAAAAAGCGCAATCCGTGCATATCGAGATTGTGATAGATCAACGACTGTACGTCGTTGATGCGGATCGCCTTCATATCGCTTAGGTTTTTGGCGGCAAGCAAAAGCTCGCTTCTGACGTCATCCGAAAATACGCGCATCTCCACAGAGGGAAGATCGTAGTCGTGCATAATGCTTTCGGCATGACGCAGCGTTTCCTCTTTGTCCTCGGATATAAGATAAAAGCTGAGCTTGCGCGGCGAATAGCCTTTTCTTCTGTATTTAACGGACGTCAGATCCTTCGAAAACAGGATGGCTCCCATCTCCTTTGCCTCTTCGATCAGATCACCGTTCTCGCCATCCTCATTTCCCGATACGTCGGTAAATACGATCTGCGCCTTACGGAAGATCCGATAGTGCCGACGTCTTCCGTCTCCCTTCCTGTTACAGGTATCGTCGATGCTCTTGGCGAGTGCAAGCGATTTCTCGTTCAGGCATGAAAAAACGTGCGTATGCTTATGGAACGAAAAGAGATATTTGCGGTATGCCGATGCATTTTTGAAGAAAGAAAGCAGAATGCCGAAGGTGAGAAGCGGCGCAAAGGCATATAAAAAAGCACCGGTTCCCGTATACAGCATTTGCAACACACGCGGCAGAGCGTGGATCTCGCCGCCGCCGAAAAACTCTACGTAATTGCCTTCAAACGCGAACAGCCGAATGGCATGCTGCATCGAAAGCAGGATCGCCTTGATCCATTCCACCCAGAAAACCGAATCCGAGAATTTTTCAAGATAGATCGGGCAGAACAGGATCATAGCAGACACAAAGGTGCCCAGTATCAACATTTTGTTCGGTGTCAGGACACGCTTTCTCTTATATCTCAGCTTGCTCAATACAAACGCATCAATCAAAGTAAAGGCAAGGATCGCCGCAGAAACGATCCACCATACGTACCAATACATCGATTTCACCTCCTGTATTTTTGTTTCTTACGCTTTTGCATTTCACTTTGCGTTTTGTTTTTATTCCTTGGTGATAGTATATCCAAGCTTAACGATCAGCTTCAGAGCCTCAAGCGACGTGCTTCTGTCATATTCCTTTTCGGACTCGGGCAGCTCCTCGTACGGAATGAGACAGGGATGCTCCTTCGCTTCATCATTCCTTGCGGCACCGTAACGCCACCCGTCGTTGATGCGGCTTTGCGACCACACCTCATGCGTGTTTTTGGCAAGAAGCTCACACAGCTCCAGAATTTCCGAATTCAACACAACATCCTTCGTGTCGATCGGCTTCGGTGTATACATCATTATTCCTCCGTTCCGGGTAATTTTTCGACTTGGATCAGATTCCGATTTGTGCAATCGGCTCATCATTAGTACTATAGCACTTTTCGTCGAAAATGTCAAGTTCCGACGGAATTTTATTCTGCTTTACGGATTTTTCGTATCAAAAACGCACGGCGGCAGATTACGTTTGCTTGACAAATATTTGCACGTATGGTAAAATAGTATAAAACAAACAAAAAAGATTGGAGAACCGTCAGATGAAATATACAAAACGACACCTTTTGCTTGCGCTTTTCGTCGCGCTTTCGTTGCTGTTTTCCGCCTGTAACGACACAAGCGAAAGCAATAACCTTTCGCAAAGCGAGAGCAAGGAAAGCGAAAGCCTGTCCGAGCAAGAGCAAGGCTCCGAACGCGAAAGTGAAAGCGAAGGCGAGGGCGAAGGCGGCACCGAGGATCTGCATACGCATAGCTACGATCACGCATGCGATCCTACCTGTAACGACTCGGATTGCGGCGAAACGCGCGAGACCGCGCACGCTTATGATAACGACTGTGACACGCTTTGCAACACCGTCGGTTGCGGCGAAACGCGCGAGACCGCGCACGCTTTTGGCGATTGGGAGATCACGCTTGCGCCCGCGCTTGGTACGGAAGGCGAACGGCGGCGTACGTGCGGCGTGTGCGGACACGGGGAATCCGAGGCGCTTCCGCCTCTTACCTATGCGCTTTCTGTCAGCGACCTCGGAACCGTTCTTGCGGTTGCGGATGCCGTCAAGCAATATATGGATGCTCCGCCCGAGAATAACGTAAACCTATACAACAAAAACGGAAACGTACATCGCTACGATCAATCGGTACCCGTTAAGCTTAGCTATACGCGCGGCGGCGCACTTCGGGACGGCACGGCGGTATCGGGGGCGATCCTCTACCTTTCCGAGACTGCGGATTTTTCGGACACCGTCATCTACGCGCTTGCGGACGGAGAGACGGCGATCAATGTTTACAACCTGCTTCCCAACACTGCGTATTATTACAAGGTCGTCGAGACGGCAACCGACGGCGCGGTATACGAAAGTAACGTCGCATCCTTTACGGTTGCCGATTATCCGCGCATGATGACGGTGGACGGCATCTGCAACGTGCGCGACATCGGTGGCAGAGTCGGACTGCAGGGCTGTCGCATCAAATATGAGATGGTCTACCGCGGCTCGGAGCTTGACGGACACGTCCAGCCGACCTACAAGCTGACTGCGGACGGAAAAGCGTATATGCTCGACACGCTCGGCATTAAGTATGACCTCGATCTCAGATCGGAGGGCAGTGCGGCACTCGGTGACGGTGTCGACTATTGGCTCGGCTCCTTTGACCATTATAACGCAGTCATTGTGTACGGATCGAAAAACCGTGAAAAATACGTTCCGATCTTCCGTGTCTTTTCGGACGAGGCAAATTATCCCGTTTACGCACATTGCACCTACGGCGCGGATCGCACGGGCACTCTGTTTTTCATCCTTGAAGCGCTTCTCGGTGTGTCGAAGGAGGATATCATAAGAGGCTACGAGCTGACCGGCTTCTATCACACCTCGAAAACTCGCGAAAAGGCGGATTTCAAATCTCTCATTCTCGAATTTGAAGAGCTGCCCGGCGACACCTACGCCGAAAAGGCCGAGTATTACTTTATTGAGATGCTTGGGCTTACGCGCGGCGAGGTGGAGCAGATCCGCAGTAATCTGCTTGAGGGCTACATCATTCACGATTGCACGGGCGAATGGGTGGTAAATGCGGACGAGACCGAACGGACACGCGTATGCGAGATCTGCGGCGGCGTCAAAACCGAGATCCTTCGTACCGACGACGTGCTTTTGCCGAACTTTACGGCAAACGCGGCAAGCACGCTCTATACCGTCACCGTACCGGGCACGCAGATCAAGATGTCGGGCATCTACCGCCTCCGCCTCAAGGGCAGCTTTACCTACGGCGAACACGGAAAATACTGCGATATTACGACAAGCTCGGACGAACGGATCCACACGCGCGTAAAAATTTCCGCCGTTGACAATAACGGCTACGCACAAAGCTGGCACGACACGCTGATCCTCGCAAGCGACGAGGACGGCGACGGCGTGACCGACGACGTCATTCTGACGCTCGACATGAACGGCACGGCACAGATCATCACCGAAATGTCGCTCGTTCTCGTGGGTGAGGTTGCGGCGTATACCGTCGTCGAGTGCGAAAAAGCAGGAGCGGAAGGCCCC